>CAXTDD010000238.1:0-5215 GCA_964242955.1 uncultured Rubrobacteraceae bacterium
GGGGGGCTGGGCCAGACGCGGGTGTTGGTGGCCGGCAGGGGGCCCGACCGAATGGGGGTGATCGGGACGATGGGCCGCGCGCCGGGGGCGTACGTCCTGACCGGCGAGGTGGACCTCGGGGACGGGGGAACCGGGGCCGACCTCGCCGCGCTGCGGGCCGCGCTGGACAGGACGGGGGCGCGCATGGTCGTCCTCGCCGGGGCCGAACGGCTGCCGGACGACGAGCTACTCGGGCTCCTCCAGTCGGTGCGCCTGCGCGGGGTGCCCCTGCGGGTGGTCCCCGGCGCCCTCGCCCTGATGCGCGGTAGGACAATCCTCTCCGAGGGCATGGGGATGCCGCTCCTGGACGTCCGCTACCCCCAACTGGACAACTCCCAGCGCGCCCTCAAACGCGCCCTCGACGTGGCGGTCTCGGCGGTTGGCATCCTGCTGCTCTCGCCGCTCTTTCTCGGCATCGCCCTCGCCGTCCGGCTCGACTCGCCGGGGCCCGTTCTCTTCCGGCAGAAGCGGGTGGGCGCGGACGAGAAGACGTTTATCTGCTTTATGTTCCGCTCGATGCGGGCCGACGCCGAGGTCCTTCAAGAGGATCTGGAGGCCATGAACGAGGCGCGGGGAGCCTTCTTCAAGATAGAGCGCGACCCCCGCGTGACCCGGGTCGGCGGCTTCCTGCGACGCTGGAGTTTGGACGAGCTGCCGCAGCTCGCCAACGTGCTCAAGGGAGAGATGAGCCTGGTGGGCCCGAGGCCGCTGCCGGTCCGGGATTTCCTGAAGATGGAGGAAGAGCACAAGCGCAGGCTCGGCGCGGTGCCGGGCATGACGGGCTACTGGCAGATCAGCGGCAGGAGCGACCTCTCGTTCGAGGACATGGTCCGCCTGGACCTCCACTACATGGAGAACTGGTCGCTCTCGTTCGACCTCAAGATCATACTGAAGACGCTCGGTACCGTCCTGCGCCGCGAAGGCGCGTACTAGGGAGCACGCTGGCTGCGCCAGCTTTCAGCACGCTCCGGCTTCGCCTACGCTTGTCAGCACGGCGCTGCGCGCCTCTCAGCACGCGCCCTCACGGGCGCTTTCAGCTTTTTGGCTTGTGGCTGTGGAGGGGCGAAGTTGGCGTACCGGGGCGCCGCCGACTATCGGGATGGCTGTTCGTCGTCTTGGAACTCGGCCCACAGGTCCACTACGGTGGGTGCGAGCTCGCGCAGGAGACGGTCCCTCCCGAAGCGCCCAGTGTTCTGGCGGCAGGATTCGGCCAGGGATCGAGGCTCCGTTAGGCAACCGGGGCCCTCTCCTGTTGTAGGCTATGGACGGGCGCGTACCCGGGACGGGCGGCCCGCCAGCGCGTTCGGAGGAGGGTCTTGATCGAGAAGTTCAGCGTCGGGGTCTTGGGGGCGGGTTACGTCGGCCTGGTGACGGGGGCCTGCCTGGCGTACGTCGGGCACCGCGTGAGGGTGGCGGACGTGGACGAGGGGCGCATCGCGGGGCTCGAAGAGGGCCGGATGCCCGTGTACGAGCCGGGCCTCGAAGAACTGGTTGCGCGCGGCGTGCGCGCCGGGCGGCTCACTTTCTCCGGCACCGATGAGCTGCCCGGCATCATCCGGGAGGTGGACGCGCTGTTCATAGCCGTCGGCACCCCGCAGGGGGACGACGGATCGGCCGACCTCTCGAACGTCGCGGCGGTCGCCAGGGGCATAGGCCGGGCGCTCTCCGGGGTGGATCGCGTGTCGCCGCTGTTGGTGGTCAACAAGAGCACGGTGCCGGTCGGCAGCGGGGACTACGTCTCGATGCTGGTGCGCGACGGGGCCGAAGAGGCCGGCGGGGGGGAGGCTGACTTCCTCGTCGCATCCAACCCCGAGTTCTTGAGGGAGGGGAGTGCCATCTACGACTCTCTGTTCCCGGACCGGATCGTGGTCGGCTCGGAGTCCCGGCAGGCGCTGGATACTTTGAGGGCGCTCTACGCGCCGACCATAGAGCAGAGCTTCCCGACGGAGATGGACCCCAGGCCCAAGGTCGCGGTGCCGTTCGTCACGACGGATCTGGCGAGCGCCGAGATGATCAAGTACGCCGCCAACGCTTTTCTGGCTACCAAGATCAGCTTTATCAACGAGATAGCCCACCTCTGCGAACTTACAGGCGCCGACGTCTCGGGGGTGGCCGCCGGCATCGGCCTGGACGGGCGCATCGGGCCGCGCTTTCTCTCGGCCGGCATCGGCTGGGGCGGCTCGTGCTTCCCCAAGGACGTCGCCGCCCTGCGCGCCGCCGCCCGCGAGTACGAGTACGAGCCCGTCCTCCTCGACGCGACCGTCGCCGTCAACGAGCGCCAGCGCAAGCGCGTGATCCACAAGCTCCAGCAAGACCTCCACACGCTAAAGGGCAAAAGGATCGCCCTCCTGGGCCTGGCCTTCAAACCGGACACCGACGATCTGAGGGAGGCCCCGAGCCTGGAGATAGCCGAAGCCCTGACCTCGCGGGGCGCGAAGGTGGTCGGCTACGACCCCGTGGCCGGCAAATCGGCCGCGCGGCTAATGCCCGACTTTACGGTCGTCTTCGACCCCTACGTGGCCCTGGACGGGGCCGACGCCGCCGTCGTGGTCACGGAGTGGGAGGAGGTCCGCAACATCGACCTCGAAAAGGCCGCCGCGATGATGAAGGACCCGCCCCTGCTCGTGGACGGGCGCAACGTCCTGGACCCGCGCGAGGGCGTGGCCGCGGGCATCCGCTACGGGGGGGTGGGCGGTGGCTGTGGGGGGGTCCCAAGACCCCGGGGCGCGGGTGACGGGGGGCGCCGGGTTCGTCGGCAGCCACCTGTGCGGGCGGCTGCTGTCTGAGGGCTACCGCGTGGTCTGCATGGACAACCTGCGCACCGGCTCCCTGGAGAACGTCGTCCACCTGCAGGACGACCCGAACTTCCGGTACGTGGACCACGACGTCACCACCTACATAAACGTCCCGGGGCCGCTGGACGAGGTCTACCACTTCGCCTCCCCGGCGAGCCCGGCGGACTTCGAGCGCATCCCCATCCCCATCCTCAAGGTCGGCGCTCTTGGCACCTACAACGCTCTGGGTCTCGCGCTCGCCAAAGACGCCCGGTTCATGCTCGCCTCGACCTCCGAGGTCTACGGGGACCCGCTCGTCCACCCGCAGCCGGAGGATTACAGGGGCAACGTCAACCCCATCGGCATCCGCGGCGTCTACGACGAGGCCAAGCGCTACGCCGAGGCGATCACGATGGCCTACCACCGCCACCACGGCGTGGACACCCGCATCGTGCGCATCTTCAACACTTTTGGTCCCAAGCTCAGAGGCGACGACGGGCGCATGATCCCGAACTTCATCTCCCAGGCGCTCGCGGGCATTCCGCTGACCGTCTACGGCGACGGCTCCCAGACCAGGAGCGTCCAGTACGTGGACGACCTCGTGGAGGGCGTCTTCCGCCTGATGCAAAGCCCCGAGACCCGCCCCGTGAACGTCGGCAACCCCGTCGAGTACACCGTGCGCGAGGTCGCGGAGATGGTCATAGAGCTCTCCGGCTCCGCGGGCGGGATCTCGCACGAGCCCCTCCCCGCCGACGACCCCAAGCAGCGATGCCCGGACATCACCCGCGCCCGCGAGGTCCTGGGTTGGGAGCCGCGGGTCCCGGCCCGCGAGGGCCTCGGAAAGACCCTCGACTGGTTCGCCGGGCGTCGAGGGGAATCCCAAACGGCGGGCTTCGCGACGGACCCCGGCTCGTGGTACTGACAGAAAGACCGATTGCATTAGAATAGGCCGCGCCCCGGCCGCCGGGTTGGGGCCGGACGGTCTACGCGCGGGGGTACGAATGAACGTCATCTTGCTCATACTGGACAGCCTGAGAAAAGACCACCTCGGCGTCTACGGCAACGACCGCGTCCGGACCCCCAACCTGGACGCCCTGGCGAACGAGAGCTTCCGCTTCACCAGGGCCTACCCCGAGTCCCTGCCGACCATCTGCGCCCGCCGCGCCATCCACACGGGGTTGAGGACGTTTCCCTTCAAGAACAGGGTGGAGTTGCCGGGGGAGACCTTCCAGCCGGCCGGCTGGCAGCCGATACCAGAAGATCAGGCGACGATCTCGGAGACGCTCGCCGCGGCGGGCTACAACACGGTGCTCTTCTCGGACGTTCAGCCGCTCTTCCATCCTTCGATGAACTTCCAGCGCGGTTTCAGGGTCTTTGACTGGGTCAGGGGCCAGGAGCGCGACCGCTACCGCCCGAAGTCTCTGGCCCCCGAAGACCTGGTCCGGAAGAACACCGTCCCCGGCAACGACGAGAACATGGTCAGCAAGGTCCGCCAGCACCTCGCCAACACCCGCGGCCGCAGGGGCGAGGAGGACTACTTCGGCCCGCGACTCTTCACCCGTGGGATGGACTTCCTCGACCGCTCCGAGGACGGGCAGCCCTTCTTCTTGGTGCTCGACTCCTTCGACCCGCACGAGCCCTGGGACCCGCCCGAGGAGTACGCGAGCATGTACTCCAACGGCTACGACGGCCGCGATCCCATAGTCCCCAACTACGGCGGCTCGGAGTGGATAGACGACGCGGAGCTCGAAAGGATGCGGGCGCTCTACGCCGGTGAGGTGACGATGGTCGATAGCTGGTTCGGGCGCTTCATGGACAAGATGAACGAGACGGGCCGGGCCGACGACACGGCCCTCGTCGTGCTCTCGGACCACGGGGTCGCGCTCGGCGAACACGGGTTCACGGGCAAGCCCTTCAACGCGCTGTGGCCCGAGCTCACGGACATACCGTTCATGATCCGGCACCCCGAAGGCCTCGGCGCCGGCGAGACCAGCGACTACTTCGCCTCCACCCACGACGTCGCCCCCACGGTCCTCAGCCTCGCGGGCCTCATCCCCACGCAGCGGATGGACGGCCAGTACCTCCCCGTCCTGATGGAGGGAGGAGACCTTCCGGCGCGGGACCACTTCACGCTCGCCTACAACGACTACGTCTGGGCCCGCGACGACCGCTACCTCATGTTCTGCCGCAACGACCGCTCCGAGCCCCACCTCTACGACCTCCGGAACGACCCCGACGCGCAGAAAGACCTCGCCGCCGACAACGGCGACGTTGTCCGGCGCATGTTCGACGACTACGTCCTCGCCGACGCCGGCGGCCCGCTCGGTGGCTAGAGACGACTTTCCCCGCGGGGCTTTCCGTCCCGCCGAAAACCCCTATAATCTCGTGCCGTGACCGAGAAG
>CAXTDD010000239.1:0-5214 GCA_964242955.1 uncultured Rubrobacteraceae bacterium
GGCCCCGAGAAAGGCCCTCCGGCTCACCCGCCGGTCCCAGTTGCCGCTGATGCCCAAAGATCGTTCGCCTTCTTGTTTGGTTGCCAGACGAGGATAGTATCGTTGCGGCCAGGCAAACTCTCTGTGAACCCGGATCCATCGACGCGGACGAGCACGGCCGTCGAGCCCCACGGCGGGCCCATCGTTGCCGCAACGCCCGGCGACCCCTCTACGTTTTCGCGAACCGCACCCCGGTGGTTTCGTTGTCCGGCCCCGCCATGAAGAGGAGGAGACGCTCGCCTTCCGCGGCCAGGGCGTCCCTGTCTTCAGCGGCGAGGTCCGCGAACGGTTCGATCTCGAGCGCCGTCTTGCCGCGGTCCTGTTCGGTCTTCCACGTGCCGCCGACGAAGCCGTCGATCAGGAAGGTGCCGACGGAGCCCATGCCGCCCCTGGCGATGGCCCGCCGGTAGTTTTCGTCGCTGACGACGCGGGAACGGTCGTCGTGGGAGAGGAGCGCGTTGTCGAAGCGGGGCAGGAAGCGCGGCGGGGCGGGGGTGTCGGGGTCAGGCAGCGGCGCGTCGGGCACGTCGAACAGCTCCCTTCCTCTCTCGTCCCGGAAGGCCCGCAGGCGCGGTCTGAGGCACTCGGCGACCGCCCGCAGCCCGACCAGCCTCGACCAGGTGCGGACGTCCGGGACGGCCGCCGGGCCGAAAGCCCGGAGGTAGCGCAGGACCATCTCTTCGGGCCCGGGGTCGGGGTCGACGCCTCGTCCGAGCCACGACTCGACGGAGCCCAGCGCGATCGGACCGCTCTGGCCCCAGAGACCCCGCGGCGGCGTGTGGACCGTTGGCAGCAGGCCCCGCACGGCGTAGGCCAGCGCCGCCGGGTCGCGATCCGGCCACCGGGGGCCGAGCAGAGCGCGGAGCTCGGCGTTGGTGCGCGGCTTCTCGGCCAGCAGCTCCCGACCGGCCTGCAGGAGCGCGTCCATGTCCAGCCCGGCCAAACGTTCCTTGCCGTAGGTGGGGTTGGGGTAGACGTCCCGCTCCAGGACGGGCTGCACCACCGGGCGCAGCCGCAGGCAGTCGCGGGCGGTGACCAGGTGGATGGTCGCGCGCATCAGCGAGGCACGCACCGCTCTCCGGGCGGAGATCAGGCCGGACAATTCGTCCGGACGGAAGCCCTCCAGCCGCGACCAGAGGGCGACGTATGGGTCGTTGGGTTCCTGGGCCTGCAGGCCGACGAGGTGCTCCACGGCGTCGAAGGCGGAGAGGTCCGAGCGTCGCAGCAGCATCTGGCGTTCGAGCAGCGCTCGGTTGAGCGCGCGCCGCCCGAGGACTCTGGTCGTCACCTGAGGTCCCGGAAGAAGGCGCGGATGTCTTCGACCAGGAGCTCCGGCTCCTCCATGGCGGCGAAGTGCCCGCCGCGGGGCATCTCCGTCCAGCGCCGCACGTCGAAGATCCGCTCACCGTACTCGCGCGGCGCGGGGACGATGTCCTTGGGGAAGATGGCCACGCCCGCCGGCACTTCGACCCTTGAGCCGGCGTCTTCCGGCGCGTCGTCCTGTCCCTCGTAGTAGGGCAAGAACGACGACTTTATCGTCTGGGTCGTCCAGTAGATCGTGATGTTGGTCAGCAACTCGTCTTTGTTGAAGCTCTTCTCCACGTCGCCCCCGCAGTCGCTCCAGGCGCGGAACTTCTCGACGATCCAGGCCGCCAGGCCCGCGGGCGAGTCGTTGAGCCCGAACGCCAGCGTCTGCGGTTTGGTGGACTGCTCCATGGCGTACGCGCCCTCTCGCATCAGCCACTGTTGGCCCGCAGCGAGGTACGCCTGCTCGGGTTCAGAAAGGTCGTCCGGCGCCATCGTGAACATGTGCGAGTAGGGGACGTCGGTCAGGTGGATGCCCGCCAGCGAGGCGGCGTGCCTGCGCGCCAGCATCTCGGTGAGGCCGCTGCCGATGTCGCCACCGTGCGCGCCGAAGCGTTCGTAGCCCAGCGTCTCGGTCATCAGCTTGTGGAACAGCTCGGTGACGCGTTGTCCGGTCATGCCCCTCTCTGTCGGGCGTTCGGAGAAGCCGAACCCCGGCAGGGAGGGGACGACCACATCGAAGGCGTCGGTCGCGTCCCCGCCGAAGCGCGCCGGGTCCGTGAGTAAGGGGATCAGCTTGTGGAAGCGGTAGAAGGAGTCCGGCCAGCCGTGCGACAGGAGGATGGGGAACGGGTCCGGTCCCTCGCCGCGCTCGTGGACGAAGTGGAGCCCGAACCCGTCGACCGTCGCCCGGAAGTTGGCGAAGCGGTTGAGGACCTCTTCCTGTGCCCGCCAGTCGAACCCCTCGCGCCAGTATCCCGTCAGTTCTTTGAGGTAGCTTAAGTTTGCGCCGTAGTCCCAGCCCGCGCCCTCGACCTCGTCGATCCAGCGCGTGCGCGCGAGACGTTCGCGCAAATCATCCAGGTCGTCTTGCGGGACGTCGATCCGGTACGGTTGGATGTCCAGCCTCTCGTCCATCTCGGGCCATTCCTCCCTGCTCTTCGGGGTCAGATCTGACTTGATCTTAGCCCCAAAAGAGGCCAGAATTGTTCCTCGTTCGCCGCGATTGGTGGGTTTTTTCTAGGAGGTTGAGGTGTACGGTTCCCGGCCCACGACGAGGCTGCTTTCGATGATGGAGTTGTTGCAGGCGCGAGGCAGGATCGGGGTGCCCGAGCTCTCCAGGAGGCTCGAGGTCGGCGGGCGGACCGTGCGCCGGTACGCGGCGATGCTCCGGGAGATGGGCGTGCCCGTCGAGGCCGAGGTCGGGCGCCACGGGGGCTACCGGCTGCGGCCGGGACGCAAGCTGCCGCCGATGATGTTCACCGAGGAGGAGGCCTTAGGGCTGGCCCTGGGCCTCCTGGCCGCCAGGGACCTGGGGCTCTCGGGCGTGGCGCCGGCCGTGGAGGGGGCGCTCGCGAAGCTGGAGCGGGTGATGCCCGAGCCTTTGGGAGACCGGGTCCGGGCCTTGCAGGAGGCCGTCTCGATCGCCGTCGCGCGGTCGGCGGACACGGCGCCCGCCAGCGGCGAGGTGCTCCTCACCCTCTCCGCCGCCGCGGGCGAGGGCCGGCGGGTACGGATGGTCTACCTGTCGGGGTGGTCCGGGGAGGCCGAGCGCGACGTGGACCCCTACGGCATAGCGCACCGGGGCGGCTACTGGTACATGGCCGGCCACTGCCACCTACGCGGCGGCCTCAGGCACTTCCGGGTGGACCGTATCTCGGGGGCCGGACTCCTGGACGAGACGTTTGCCCGGCCCGCCAACTTCGTGTTCCCGGAGGCGTTGCTGGACGCGGCCGACGATACGCCGGAGGGACGTTGGTCGGTGGAGGTGCTGCTGGAGATGAAGCTAGAAGACGCCCGTCCGCGGCTGCCGGCCCTGGGACTCGACCTCGAAGCGTCGGAGGACGCGACGGTCCTGCGGTGCCAGACCTGGAACCTGGACTGGGTGGCGCGCGTGCTCGCCGGCCTGGACGGTCGCTTCGTCGTGCGGCGTCCCGACGAGCTCAGGGAGGCGCTGGAGAGACGCGCCGCGGAGATCTCCGCCCTCGCCCGGCGTCCGGAGAAGGAGACCGCGCCTTAAGGTCCGTGGGGTTGTCGCTGGTGGCCTGGCCGTCCACGAGCCAGACGGGGCCGTCGCGGTTGCGATTCTCCACTGTCAAACCTGCGTTGAATATCGGGGACCGCGCGGGCATGTTCCAGGCTTGGGGGCACGGGAAGTCTGCCGGTACGAGCCGCCTTCGCCCGTGTCCCCCGTCGGGTTTCTGGTCCAGAGGTTCTACGCTAGGGGTACCCCGAGCCGGTCGTAGGCGGCGGCCTCGAGCTCGCTCATGCCGAGGCGTTCGGCCGCTTCGGAGAGCTCGCCTGAGACTTCTGGGCGGAGCTTCTTCGGGGGTTCGGCCGTCGCCATCTGGCGCTGGCGGGCGGCGTTCGGGCGTTGGAATGGTCCCCAGATGGCGTAGGTTATGCCGGGGCTCTGGATGTTGACGAAGAACGTTTGGCCGTCGGGTGAGAAGGTCGGACCCGCGAACTCCGAGCGCTCGCCCAGGTCGCCGGCCGCCACGCCCGGGGAGCTCCGGAAAGGGACGCGGTTGTTGGCGAACACATAGGAGCGACCCTCCGGGGTGAAGCCGATGATGCGGTTGCCGAAGTCGCCGTCCTCCGCGACCCACAGGTCGCCCCACGGGGTAACGGTGATGTTATCGGGGCTCTCCAACCTCGTCTTGTTGGTGCCCTCGTAGTAGAGCTCGATGGTGTTGGTTGAGGGGAGGTAGCGGAAGATCTGGCCGAGGCGGTCTTCCCCGCCGGCGGTGTCGTCGAACCAGAACGCCCCACCCGCGAAGAACGCGCCTTCGAGGCGGTTGAAGCGGGTGGCGTCCACCCTCAACGCCTCATCGCGTGGGGTCTCGGGGTTTATCGTGATCCAACGCATCGTGAACCGCTGGCCCTGCTCTATAAAGTCCGCGTCGCGCGGCGCCTCGTCGAGCTTGGCGACCTGCAGCGTGCCGCCTTGCTGCAGGGCGCCGGGACGCTGCGCACGGTTCTTGGGGACGAAACGGTAGAGGTAACTGCGCCGGGTGTCGGCGTTGGGATCGTCGTCGTCGATCAGACCCTCGAAGTCGTCCTCGGTGAGGTAGGCGATGCCCGAGTTGGGGTTTATGTCCACCGCCTCGTGCGAGAAGCGTCCCATGTCCCTGATGGGAGTTTTGGAAAGGTCGTTCTCGGGGTCGGTCGGGTCTACCTCGAAGACGTACCCGTGTTCTTGCTCGCCGGTGGTTGTCCGGTCCTCCTCGCAGGTGAGCCAGGTGCCCCAGGGGGTGCCCCCGCCCGCGCAGTTGTTGACGGAACCGGAGGAGCTGACGTAGCTTCGGATCACCCGCCGGTCTGGCCCGACGACCACGGCGGTCGTCCCCCCGACCTGGCTGGAGTCGTACGGGTTCTTGCCTTCGAGCGGGTTGGCGTCGGCGGTCCTGAGCTCGTGGTTGCGCACGAGGACGGTGGTACCACCCCTGCCGCTGAAGGCCGCCATGCCGTCGTGGTCGCCGGGGACCGGTGTGCCGTTGGAGAGCCTGGACCCTTCGCGGGAGATCACGCGGTACTGAAAGCCTTCGGGCAGGTCGAGCAGGCCGCGAGGGTCGGGCTGCGTGGGACCGTATCCCGCCCGCCTTCCGCCCTGCTGCTGCGCCCAGGCCTCGCCGGACCCGAATAGGAGGG
>CAXTDD010000240.1:0-5206 GCA_964242955.1 uncultured Rubrobacteraceae bacterium
TGTAGGCCTGGGAGAAGGTGGTGCCGGCCTGGCGGAGGTACTTGCAGTAGGCGCGCAGGATCGTTACCTGGCGCCAGGTCAGGCGGGCGCGGAGGACGAGGCGGTTGAAGCCGTCGTTCTCGACCGTGCCGCGGTAGGCGCGGGCGAAGGCGTCCTGGAAGATCTCGCGTACCTCGCCGGTCTGGAACTCGCCGCGCGACTCGTCCACGAGGCCGAAGTCGTAGATCCAAACGGGGGAGGAGCCGGCCGGCTCGACCTTGTGCGGGCGCTCGTCGACGACCTCGACGCCCATGTCTTCCAGGAGGGGCAGGACGGTGGAGAGGGAGATCTGGCCCCCAGAGCGGAACAGCTTGAACCCGAGGAACTCCTCCGGCTCCTCGATGGGGTGGTACAGGCTCATCCCGATGTCGTCTTCTGAGGCGAGATCCTCGATCTTCCCTATGTCCGCGACGGCCGTGCGGGCCAGGAAACCGGCCCGGTAGCCCGCCGGGAAAGCGTCGCGGTACTTGTGGAAGAGCTCGTTGCCGCGCTCCTCCCCGACGCCTTCTATCAGGGCTTCGTAGAGGTTGTCCGCCCACGAGCGGGTGGTCTCGGCGAGCCGCCCCTCGATGTCCTGCGGGTCGTAGTCGGGGATCGCCGCCGGGTCCACGTACACGATAAAGTGGATCCTCGCGAGCACCGATTCGGAGAGCCTGACGTCGAAGGCCGAGCTGACGCCGCCCAAAGAATGGCTGAGGATGCCCTGCATCCCACGCCTTACTTCCGTGTCGTAGCGGTCGCGGGGGACGTAGACCAGGCAGGAGAAGAAGCGGCCGTAGGTGTCGCGCCGCACGAAGAGGCGCACCCTCTGGCGCTCCTGGAGGTGCAGGATGCCCATGGCGATATCGAAGAGCTCTTCGCGCGAGATCTGGAACAGCTCGTCTCGGGGGTAGGTCTCCAGGATCTCCACAAGGTCCTTCTCGTTGTGGCTGTCCCTCTGAAAGCCCGACCTCTCCAAGACGTACCTGACCTTGCGCCGGACGATGGGCATGTCGAAGACGCTCATGGCGTAGGCCGAGAACGTGTAGAGCCCCAGAAACCGCCGCTCGCCGGTGACGTTGCCGTTCTCGTCGAACTTCTTTACCCCGACGTAGTCCATGTAGGAGGGGCGGTGGACGGTGGAGCGGGAGTTGGCTTTGGTGAGGTTGAGCAGGTTCGGGCGGCGGGCGAGCCGGCGCACGTCCGGGGGGAGCCTGGAGAAGCTGTGAGAATGGGGCTTGCGGCCCGACTCGCGCAGGATGCCCAGGCCCGTGCCGGGGACCGACAGGAGGGCGTCCTCGCCGTTATCCGTCGTCAGGTCGTACTCACGGTAGCCGAGGAACGTGAAGTTGTTGTCCGAGATCCAGTCCAGAAAAGCCCGCGCCTCGGCGAGGTCCCCATCGTCGAGCGGCAACGGGGCCTCCAACCCCGAGACGACCTCCGCGACCCGCTCCATCATCCCCGGCCAATCCTCGACGGCGGCCCGCACCTGCGAGAGCACGCGTTCGGTACAGGCCCTGAGTTCCTCCAGGACCTCGGGTTCGGTCTGCCGGTCCACCTCGACGTGGATGATCGACTCGGAGGCGGCGTCGGCGGCGTCGGGGGCCAGTATCTCCACGAGGCGCCCCTCGTCGTCGCGCCGGACCTTCATTATGGGGTGGAGCATCAGGTGGATGGAGTAGCCGCGGGTGTTGACCTCCATGCGGGTAGAGTCCACGAGAAACGGCATGTCGTCGGTGACGACCTCCAGCGCCGTGTGGGTCGATTGCCAGCCGTGTTCTTCGAACTGGGGGTTGTACACCCGCACCTTCGCCTCGCCGGGGGATCTCCGGTAAGCGAACCCGAAGTGGGCCATCGCCGCACCGTAGAGGTCGATGGGCGAGCGGCCGTCCAGGTCTTCGCGCGGGATCCAGGCGTAAAACTGCCGCGCGAACTCCTCCGCAAGCTCCGCCCGGTCGTCGGGCATCTGCTCCCTCACCCGGTCAACTACCCTATCGAGAAGTTCGTCCTTGGCAAGCATCGCCACGCTCCCCGTCGCGTCGCCTTTCCACCGCGGCCATTCTAGCCCAGGCCCGGTTCAGGGACCCCACCAGAAGGCCACGCTCACTATACTCTGGGGGAGCGGATCGCGGGCTACAGGAGGTTTTCATGCATTTCAGGCCCACCGAAGGGCAGCAGGAGATCAGGGAACAGGCGGCGAGCTTCGCCGACCGGGAAGTCGCCCCGAACGCCGCAGAACTCGACCGGGAGGACAGGGTCCCCTTCGACACGCTGGAGAAGCTCTCCGAGATGGGCTTCATGGGACTGTGCGTACCGAAGGAGTACGGTGGGGCCGGCTCGGACTTCGTCTCCTACTGCCTGATGATCGAGGAACTCAGCCGGGCCGACGCCGGCGTGGGCGTAACCCTCGCGGTCCACACGAGCGCGGGGACGTTGCCGATCCTGCTCTTCGGCACGGAAGAGCAGAAGGCGAAGTGGGTCCCGCCGCTCGCGAGAGGGAAGAGGATCGGGAGCTTCGCCCTCACCGAGCCCAACACGGGTTCGGATGCCGCCGCCATCGAGACGACCGCCGAGAGAGTGGATGGCGGGTACAGGATCAGCGGGCACAAGCAATGGATCACGAACGGGCGCATCGCCGGAACCGCGATCCTATTCGCGCGTGCCCCGAGGGGCGTCACGGCCTTCATCGTCCCGATGGAAGCGGAAGGGATCTCCTTCGGCAAGCACGCGAAGAAGATGGGCGTCGTCTCCGCGACGACCGACGATGTGCTGCTGGACGGCGTCTTCGTTCCCGACGAGGACCGGCTGGGAGAGGAAGGGAAGGGGCTCGGCGTGGCGCTCGGGACGCTGGACCCTGGCAGGATCGGGATAGCCGCCCAGGCCGTCGGAATCGCCGAGGCCGCCTTCAGGTACGCGGCGGGCTACGCGGCGAGACGCACGACGTTCGGCAAGCCTATCGGGGAGCATCAGGCCATAGCTTTCAAGCTGGCGGACATGCAGACGAAGATCCGGGCCGCGAGGCTGCTGGTCCACGAGGCGGCCTGGATGAAGGACCGGAACGCGCGCGTGACCGAAACCGGCGCCGGGGCGAAACTCTACGCTTCGCAGGTCGCCAACGAGGTGACCAACGACGCGTTGCAGGTTCTGGGCGGGTACGGGTACATGAAGGACGAGAGTCCCGTCGAGCGGTACTATCGCGACGCGCGCGTTACGGAGATCTACGAGGGGACCAGCGAGATCCAACGCCTCGTCATCTCCCGCGCCATCCTACGCGAACAGGGCGAATCTCTGGAAGAGCCGGGCGGGATCGAGGGCTCCCGGACGGTCGTCGGGTAGGACGGCGCGGGAGATTGACAACCCGACCGGCTCAGAACAGAATGCCTTGTCCATGAAGTGCACACCCAAAACCCGTGGTCCGCGTATCGGAGGTGCGAGTTGAATTCGCGCAACCGCGGCGGCGTCTGGCTCGCGGTTGTGGCCGCGGCGTTCCTGGCCGTGGTCGTCTACGCGGTCGCCGCGGCCCTGACGGGTTCGGACCTGGTCAACGCGAGGGACGACGCTCCGGTCTTTCTGTTCGGGGCGGTGGCCCTGCTCTCGCTCGTTGGCTGGTGGTGGAGCCGCGGCAGTGCTGGGGTGGGGGGGGGGGGGGGGGGGGGGGGGCGCGGCCCGGGAAGAAGCGGAGAAGGAACGCGAGAGGCTGGCCGAACGGGAGAAGGAGTTGCGCGAGACCCGGGGTGAGCTCGAAAGGGTGCGCGGGGAGCGGGACGGGCTGCGGCAGGACCGGGTGCGGCTCGAGTCTGCGCAGGAGGCGCGTGAGGGGGAGTTGGAGCGCGAGCGCTACCTGCGCGCCCGTTCGCGGGAGGCGCAGCAGGCGGAGAGGGGCTGGAACCGGCAACTGCAGGACGAGGTCATGCGGATGCACCGGGAGCTCGGGGCTTTAGGGGACCCGGGCGACGTGCCCGGCATGGTGCTGCGGCTCTCCAAGAAGCTGCTCGGGGCGGAGAAAGGCCTGCTGCTCTCGCGGGCCGACGAAGACTCCGATGGGAGGCTGGACCTTATCGCCGCCGAGGGCTTCGAGAACGATCCCGCCGACAGCGCCATCGCCCGGCGCTTCGCCGACGACGTCATCGAGCAGGACCGGATAGTCCGGGAAGACGAACCCCGGAGCGTCGCGGATGGAGACGTCCCGGCCGACGCGGAGATCGAGAACCTCGTGGCGATCCCGATCTACGTCCAGGACGAGTTCAGCGGCGTGATAGTGTGCGCCAACAAAGAGGGCGGCTTCAGCGAGTACGACGAGGACGTGCTGCTCTCTTTGGGCAACCAGGCCGGCGCGGTGCTCAGGAACGGCCGGCTGCAGGGGGAGTTGCGCTCCTCCTACCTCGCCACCGTCCGCGTGCTGGGGGAGGCGTTGGAGGCCAAGGACCCCTTCCTGCGCGGCCACTCCCAGGAGGTCTCCGGCTACGTGGCGGCCGTCGCCGACCGGCTCGGCGTCGAGCCGATGCGCCGCGAGCAGTTGCTCTTCGCCTCGCTGCTCCACGACGTCGGCAAGATCGGGATCAGCGAGCGCATCCTGCTCAAACCAGCGGACCTCACGCCGGAGGAGCTCGACGTTGTCAAGCTGCACCCGCGCATCGGCTACCACATCGTGCAGCAGGTGCCGGCGCTGGAGCCGATGGCCATGGGCATCCTCCACCACCACGAGCGCTACGACGGGGGCGGCTACCCTTCGGGCCTGCGCGGGGAGGAGATCCCCTTCGAGGCCAGGGTCATCTGCGTGGCGGACGCGTTCAGCGCGATGACCGCCGAGCGCCCCTACCGGAGGCGCAGGTCCGTGGCCGAGGCCTGCGAGGAGCTCGAACGGCACGTCGGCACCCAGTTCGACCCCGAGATCGTGCGCGTCTTCGTGGACGAGGTGCGAAGAAAGCCGCCGGGCGACGACCGGCTCCGCGAGCTCGAGGACGCCCTAGACGATCCGGAACTCCAGGCCAGACGAGAGAACGACGAGCCGGTGCTGGGCTACGGCTCGCTCGCCCTGACGGACAACCTGACGATGCTGTACACCCGCCGCTACCTGCACGAGACCGCGCACTCGGAGGCGCAGCGGTCCGAGGAGAGGGGCCGCCCGTTCGGCGTGGTGCTCGTGGAGGCGCTGCAGTTCGGCCTGCCGCTACTCGCTGCGAACTGT
>CAXTDD010000241.1:0-5179 GCA_964242955.1 uncultured Rubrobacteraceae bacterium
CTCCGAGATGGCCCCGCGCGCCGCCCGGTCCTTCTCCACGAAGACCGCCCGCCCGCACCCGCGGCTAAGGGCCTCGATGCCCAAGGCGCCGGTCCCGGCGTACAGGTCGAGCACCGTCCCGCCATCGAAGAACTGGCCCAGGGAGTTGAAGACGCTCTCGCGCACCCGGTCGCCGGTTGGACGCACGCCCCTGGGCACCGGGGCGAGGCGCACGCCACCGGCCGTCCCCGCGATGATCCTCACGAGGCTACTCCCGGAACAGCCACTCGACGTCGGAGCCGAGGAGCTCCCGGATCTCGCGCCGCAGCGGCCGGTGGTCGTCGCGCTTGAGAGTCGGGTCGCCCGCTACCAGCGCGAACGCCTCGCGCCTGGCTTCGACCAGCACGTCGATATCCCGCAAGAGCTTCGCGATCTTGAGGTCCGGCATCCCGCTCTGGCGGCTCCCGAAGAGGGTCCCCTCGCCCCTTATCTGGAGGTCCACCTCCGAGAGCTTGAACCCGTCCTGGTGCTCCGCAAGCGCTTCGAGCCGCTTGAGCGAGTCGTCGGTCTTCGGGTCGCCGACGAGGAAACATTTCGGGGGATGGAGGCCTCGCAGGACCCGGCCGCGGAGCTGGTGGAGCTGGGAGAGGCCGAAGCGCTCGGCGCCCTCTATCACGATCGCGCTCGCGTTCGGCACGTCCACCCCAACCTCTACCACGACCGTGGCGACGAGCACCTCCGACGCCCCCGAGCGGAAAGCGGCCATCGCGGCGCGCTTCTCCTGGGCCTTCATGCGCCCGTGAAGCAGCCCGACACGCCGGTCGCGGAAGACCTCCTCGGCCAGCTCCTCCCGCAACTCCTCCGCCGCCCTGACGTCTTCGAGCGCCTCGGATTCTTCCACCAGGGGACATATGACGTACGCCTGGCGTCCCCCTTCGAGTTCCCGTCTGACCTCCTCGTAGGCTTCGAGTCGTTGGGCGGGGTCAACGATGCGCGTCTCGATCGGCTTGCGTCCCGGGGGCAACTCGTCGATCACCGAGACTTCGAGGTCCCCGTAGAGCGTGAGCGAGAGCGTCCGCGGGATGGGGGTCGCGGTCATGACCAGCGTGTCGGGGGTCTTGCCCTTCTCGCGGAAGACGGTCCGCTGGCCGACCCCGAAGCGGTGCTGCTCGTCCACGACTACGAGCGAGAGGTCGTTGAACTCCACACCCTTCTGGATGAGCGCGTGGGTGCCCACGACGACGTGGGCTCCGCCCTCCGAGATCTGGCGCAGCGTCTCCCGCCTCTCGGCCGTGCCCTGGGACCCGGTCAGAAGCACGACGTTCACCGGAAGGTCCTTCAGGTCTGACGAGATAGAGAGGTGGTGTTGCTCGGCGAGCACCTCCGTCGGGGCCATGATGGCGCCCTGCCCGCCGGACTCGACCGCGGTGAGAAGGGCGGCCACGGCGACGACGGTCTTGCCGCTGCCGACGTCGCCCTGCAGCAGCCGGCGCATGGGTTTCTCCAGGCGCATGTCGGCGAGTACCTCTTCGACCACGCGTTCCTGGGCGCCCGTCAGGCCGAAAGCGAGGCCTTTTAGGAACGGGTTGAGCAGGCGGCCGTCGCCCCTGTGGCGGGCGCCCGTCTCGGTGACGTCGAGGCGGGTCTTGCGGGCGGCGAGGCCCGTCTGGATGATGAAGAGCTCGTGGAAAATGAGCCGGCGCATCGCCGCGCGCAGGCGCGGCCTGTCTTCGGGGAAGTGGACCTCGTGTATCGCATCGTGCAGGTTCGGGAGGCCGTGGCGGGCGAGCAGATCTGCGGGCAGCGGGTCGAGGACGTGGCCGGCCGCGTCCAGGGCGCGGTGGATCAGGGTTCGGACCCTGCGCGCCTGGACGCCCTTGTTGGCCGGGTAGATCGGCACGAAGCGTCCGGCGTGGGGCCCTTCGTTGCCGCCGTCGGCCTCGTCCACCACCTCGATGCTCTTCGCGACGATCTGTATCCCGTAGCGGCTCTGCACCTCGCCGGAGACGACGACGCGCGTCTCGGGTTGCAGGCCCCGCTGCATCCAGGAGCGGCCCCAGACCGTGACGGGCAGGTAGCCGGTGCCGTCGTAGAGCTGGGCCGAGAACCCTGGGTGACGACCGCGGACGGGGCGGCCGACGGGGCGGGTGCCCACGACGCGGCCGACGACCGTGGCCTTCTCGCCGACGCGCAGGTCGCCGATCTTCTTGACGTTCGAGAGGTCTTCGTGGCGGGATGGGTAGTGCGAGATCATGTCGGCGACGGACGCCACGCCGAGGTCCTTTAGCGCCGCCTGTATCCTCGGCCCCACGCCGGGAAGGTCCGTCACGGGCCTGGCCCGCAGTTCGGAGAGCGCGGTCCTCCGCGGGAGCCTCGGCTCCGAAACCTCGCTAGAGGTGGGCCACGCCATAGGCCCCCAGGCCCACGTGCGAGCCGACGACGCCGCCGATCTCGGCGACGGGCCCTGCCTCCACGCCGAGCTTCTCCGCCAACTCGGAGAGGGGCTCGGGTGTTCCGATGTGCCCGAAATAGACCGGCCGGCCGGCTTCGGTGGCGGGCTTCACCTCTTCTACGATGGCGTTCATCTGCCGCTTGCGTCCCCTGGTGCGCTTGTGGGGGACCACCTCGCCGTCCAACACCTTGAGTACGGGTCTGATGTCCAGCGCGGTTCCGACGAGCCGCTGGGCGCGGCCGATCCTGCCGCTCTTCGCCAGGTACTCCAGCGTACCGACCGCGAACAGCAGGTTGCACCGCCCTGCCGCCTCCTCTGCCGCCCGCCTCACGTCCTTGAACTCCCCGCCCTCGTCCAACGCCTTCAGCGCCTCCAGCAGGATAAGCCCGCTCCCCATCTCCGCGCTCCTGGTATCCACAACCTCCACGGGACGGTCCACCATCCCGGCGGCTTGTCCGGCAGAGTCGTAGGTGCCGCTAAACTTGCGCGAGACCGTCAACACCAGGATATCGTCGTAATCTGAGAGCGACTCGTATGCCTCCACGAAGGCCCCGGCCGGCGGCTGGGACGTCGTCGGGAACTCATCAGACTCCCGCAGGCGCTCGTAGAATTCTTCATTGGACATGTCCACCTTGTCCGTGTACGTCTCGTCTGAACCGAAGTGGAACGTGAGGGGCACAACCCGCACGTCGGGGCGTTCGAGCACCTCAGGGCCCAAACTCGTCGTGGAGTCCGTCACGATGGCCGTGGTCACTCGGCCACCATCTGTAGAGGATACAGAGGCTGGCCGCCGTCCCTGATCTCGACCTCTACCTCCTCGTCGAGGCCGCGAATCCCCTCCGCTATCTCTTCGAGGTCGTCCGCGCCCAGATCCTCCCCCCGAACCAGCGTGATGACGTCGGCGCCCGCATCGAGGACGTCGCGGGCGAGCGAGAGCGCTACTTCGTGCGCCGTTTCGCCGGCTGCCACCATCTCATCGTCCAGGAAACCTATAAAGGAGCCTTCGGGGACCGTTCGGCCGTCCAGCGTGGCGTCCCTGACGGCGCGCGTGATCTCGGCGCGGTGCAGGGAGGCCGAGATCTCGCACATCTCCTCGACCACTTCCTCGGGCTCTCCCTCGGCGTCGAACCCAACCATCGCCGCAAGGCCGGCGGCGATGCTCCTGGTCGGGACGACGAAGACCTCGACCCCGACCAGCTCCCCGACGCGCTCGGCGGTCGGCACTATATTCTTGTTGTTCGGCAGCAGGACGACCGCAGCGGCGCCCGTCCTCTCTACGGCCCCCGCGAGGTCGGCCGCGCTCGGGTTGGCGCCCTGCCCACCCTCGACCACGACCGCGCCCATCTCCTCGAAGAGCGAACGATTGCCAGCGCCCCGGCTCGCCGCTACGACGCCCACGTTTCCTGCCGGCCGTTCGTTCGAAGCGCCGGTCCTGGAGGCCACCTGGGCCTCCATGTCCTCTATCTTCACCCGGGCGAGGCGGCCGAAGCCGCCGGCGTAGGAGAGCATCGCGCCGGGGTCCCGGGTGTGGAGGTGAACGTTTACGGTGTCCTCGTCGGCGATAACGAGCACGCTCTCGCCGGCGGAGTAGACGTGGTCCTCGAACTCCTGCGCGCTGCCGTCGAAGCCGGCGACCACGAACTGGGTGCAGTAGCCCCAGGCCTCCTCGTCGGCGTGGATCGCCTTCAGGTCGGGGGCGCCTTCTTCGGCCTCGAAGCTGCTCGCTATCTCCTCGCCGGTCACGCAGGCGTAGAGGCCGTCCAGGATCACGGCGACGGCGAGCCCCCCCGCGTCCACCACGCCGGCGTCCCGCAGCACGTCGAGCAACTCGGGGGTCCTGCGGACGGACTCGTGGGCCTCGACGGCCGAGGCCCGGATCACGGCCGGCAGGTCGTCCTCCCCGCCATCCACGGCCTCGCCGGCCGCCCGGGCCGCGTCCTTGACGACGGTAAGCATGGTGCCTTCCACGGGTTCGCGAACCGAGGCGTAAGCCCTTTCCCTCGCGCCGTCCAGCGCCTGCGAGTAAGTAGCAGCGTCGAGCGTTCCCTGCTTAGCTAGGACGTCGCAGGCGCCCCGGATCATCTGCGAGAGGATCACGCCGGAGTTGCCCCTCGCCCCCATGAGCGCGGCCCGCGCCACGGCCTTGCTGGCCTCTTCGGCGCTCCCGTAGCTCTCGTCTGCGGCGTCTTTTAGGGTGGATTCCAGCGTGAGGAGCATGTTCGTGCCCGTATCGCCGTCGGGGACGGGGTAGACGTTGAGGGCGTTGATCCTGGCGACCTGGGCCTTCAGGGCCGCGTGCGCCGCGGCCCCCAGGGACGCGACCTTTACCGCCACTGCATCGAACCTTCTGCCTCTGTCTCCACGCGACTCCTGACGTGCTCGTGCCGGGGGACCCGCGGGGTCCCGGCCTCTGTTTGCCCGCGGCGATCTGATACAATCCCTGCCCGACGCCCGGCGTTGGCCGATGGTCACGCTCCGGGGTCCCCGAATTCGACCGGAATACTAGCACAGGAGAAATCGAAGTGGCGAAGGTCTGTTATTCCTGCGGAAAGAAGCCAGAGTACGGCAACGCCCGTAGCCACTCCCTGCGCGCGACGCGACGCCGCTGGAACCCGAACCTGCAGAAGGTCCGCATCCAGGAGGGCAGCACGACGAAGCGGGTGTGGACCTGCACATCGTGCCTGAAGGCGTTCAAGGTGCAGAAGGCGGTTGCCAAGGCGCCGCGTCCCGTAGCGGAGAACGTCTAGC
>CAXTDD010000242.1:0-5177 GCA_964242955.1 uncultured Rubrobacteraceae bacterium
CCGACATAGACATCTCCCGCGAGCCGATGGAGGTCTTCCCGACCGTCCACTACACGATGGGCGGCGTGAAAGTCGAGCCCGAGACCTGCGCGAGCAGCGTGCCGGGCCTCTTCGCCGCCGGCGAGGTCGCTGGCGGGTTGCACGGGGCTAACCGCCTCGGGGGCAACTCTCTCTCCGACCTGCTCGTCTTCGGGCGGCGGGCCGGCGAGGGGGCTGCGGCGTACGTCCAGGAGAGCACGCACTCTTCCGAGATCGAGGAGGGCGAGTTGCTCACGGAGATCGGGCGTGTGCTGGAGCCCCTGGAGAAGAAGGAAGAGGGCGAGAGCCCGTACTTGATCCAGCAGCAGCTCCAGGCGGCCATGATGGAGCACGCCAACCTGATGCGCGACGGCGACTCCCTCAAGGAGGGGCTCGGCAAGATCCTTGCCCTCAAGGACCGGCTGCCGCAGGTCAGCGTGCCGGGAAGCCGGCTCTTCAACCCCGGCTGGCACACCGCGCAGGACGTGAGGTATCTCGTCCAGATCTCGGAGATCATCCTGAGGACCGCTCTTGAGCGCAAGGAGCGGCGCGGCGCCCAGTGGCGTCTGGATTACGACGGCCCCGACGAGGAGCTTGGGGCTATCAACTTTATAGTCTCGAAGGACGTGCAGGGCGAGGTCGGCATCGAGCGGCGTGAGATCTCGCCGATGCCCGAGCACCTCGCGAAGCTCGTCGAGGAGGAGAAGGCCAAAGCATGACGACGGGCAACGGAAACGGCAACAACGTGGGGAACGTGACCTCCTGGGCCCACTCCCCGGTACCGAACGAGGACATGGGCAAGAGCGGCAAGTCCGCGAAGCTCAAGATCTTCCGCGGCGACGCCGACGGCGGTCAGGAGATCGACTACGAGATACCCCTCGTCGAGGGCATGGTCGTCCTCGACGCCGTCCTCGCCATCCAGGCCGAGCAGGCGCCCGACCTGGCCGTCCGCTGGAACTGCAAGGCGGCCCACTGCGGCTCGTGCAGCGCCGAGATCAACGGCAAGCCGGCACTCCTCTGCAAGTCGCGCGTCGAGGAGTACGGCGACGAGGAGATCCACGTCCAACCCATGCGGGCCTTCCCGGTCATAAAAGACCTCGTCTCCGACGTCTCCTGGAACTACGAAGTATCGAGGGGCATCACCCCGTTCACCACGAGCGAGCAGGCGCCCTTCACGATGTACGAGGAGGACGTCGAGCGCCTCTACGAGCCGAAGAAGTGCATCGAGTGCTTTATGTGCCAGGACACCTGCCACGTGCTGCGAGTTCACAACAAGCACGCCGAGTTCGCCGGCCCCCGCTTCTTCGTCCGCAACCAGTGGCTAGAGATGCACCCGATGGACGAGGCCGATAGGCTGCACGACCTCAAGGAGGACAACGGCCTCGGCTACTGCAACATCACCAAGTGCTGCACCGAGGTGTGTCCCGTGGGCATCAAGATAACGGACAACTCGATCATCCCGCTCAAGGAGCGCGTCGCCGACGAGTACTACGACCCGGCCAAGTGGCTGATGAGGAAGATAAGGGGCAGATAAGGTTTCAGGCTACAGGTTTTAGGCATCAGGGATTGTGGCGAGGGGCCGTTCCGATTTCGGGAAGGTCTCTTTCCTTTGGTTATCAATCTTTGCAGGGAGTCACGAAAAGGCGAAGAAGTGCCGTATGACAGCACCTGAAACCTGATGCCTTTAGCCTGAAACCTCTAACCGAGCGGACGACGGGCTTCGAACCCGCGACCTCCAGCTTGGGAAGCTGGCGCTCTACCAACTGAGCTACGTCCGCGTGAGATGAGGATTTTAGCACGGAGGCGCCCGGTCCTCACCACGCTGATCGGGCGCCTCCATGGCTGGCGTATACTGTTGCAGGATATTGCAGGGGATCGGGGCTAGGAGAGGTTCTCGTGTTGTGGTATTTCCGCCGGGTGCTTTATAAGGAACCATTCGGTGGGCCCTTGCCCTGGTGGAACCTGGGCGCCGGTTGCTTCGGCGTCCTCTCCGGGTTGTTCGGGATCTTTTCGAGGGGACCGGGTTTCCTTATAGGGCCGACCATCCTGGTCATGGGTTTGATGTTCGTCTGTTGGGGTGTGTCGGATCTGCTGCCCTCCGAACGCCGGGCTGCGATCCTCGCTTTGAGGGCGGGTTTTCTGGTCTTCCAGAGTGCAACGGTCGTCCTGGCCGTCGCGGCGCTCTTGCAGCTGGGACTCGGACTTTGACCGACGGTGTCGAGGTGTCCGCGGGGCAGACGAGGGAGTACGATTTCTGCCCGCGCTGCGGCAACGCGCTTGAGAAGCGTGTCCTCAAGGAAGGCGACCCCGAAAGGCTCGTCTGCCCGAGCTGCGGCTTCGTCTTCTACCTGGGTCCGAAGCTGGTAGCGGGCGCTATCTGCGAGTTGGGGGAGGAGATCGTGCTCGTGCAGCGGGACATCGAACCGGGGTACGGGAAGTGGACGTTTCCTGGCGGGTTCGTGGAGAGGGGGGAGAGGGCCGAGCGGGCGGCCGAGCGCGAGGTGCTCGAAGAGTGCGGGTTGGAGGTCAGGGCCACCGGGATCATCGGACTCTACTCCTACGAAGGGCAGATCCCGGCCATCGCCGTCTTCCGCGCCGACGTTGTCGGCGGCGAGCCTGCTCCCCTGGACGAGACGATGGACGTGAGGGGCTTCCCCCAGGATAGGCTTCCGTGGAGTGAGATGGCCTTCCCGAGCACGGAGCAGGCGCTGAAAGATTACCTGCTGAACGGACAAGGCTTCTCCTAGCCGTCGTCGACGGAAGCGAGCAGCACGTCCAGATCCGTCCAGCCGTAAGCCACTTCGGATAGCCACGCCCCGGCAAGCTCGAAGCCGTCCTCAGCGACGACAATGCCCCCGAGCGACTCGTAGAAACGGCGGGCGGGACGGTTGTCGGCGAATGCCCAGAGGAGCATCGAGTTCACGCCGCGCCCCACGAAATGCCGGGCGACCGCGACCGCGAGCCGTTTGCCCGCACCTTTGCCCTGGCCGGAGGGCAGGACGTAGATCGTCTCTAGCTTGCCCTCGTATTCTCTCAGTCCTTGCGAGAAACGCCGCCTGCGCCGACCGGATGCGAAACCGGAGATCCCGGACTCGCCATCCGCGACGAACGCGCAACCGTCCTCGTCCGCCCCTGTGAGACGGTCGTGCCAGAGACGCTCGGACTCGGCGTATGAGAGGCCATCGAGATGCGAGTCAGGCACGATGCCTCTGTAGGCCGACCGCCAGGTGTCCACGCGTACAAGGGAGATCCCGCGCGCGTCCGAGGCCTTCGCCGGTCGTATCAGCGGGCTTTGTCCGCGGCGCCGGAGTTCAGAGAAGCGGCGACGGCCGCGACGATCTCGGCCTCTTCGGCCAGCCGCCCGACGCCGGGAAGTTCTTCGGTGGAGGCCATGACGCCTTCCGCCGGGCCGACGAAGCGGTGGCCCCAGCCCTTGAGGGTCTCGACGTTGCGGGCGGTGACCGGGTTTGACCACATCTCGGGGTTCATGGCCGGCGCCCAGAGCACCTTCTTCGCGCCGGCGAGGATGGTGGCCGAGAGCAGGTCGTCGCCGAGGCCGATGGAGGCCCGGGCCATAGAGTCGGCGGTCGCCGGGGCGACGAGGAGGAGATCCGCCCATCTCGCCAGGCCGACGTGCTCGACGCGGCCGGAATGCTCCCACCACGTCTCGTCCGTGTGGATCGGCCCTCCTGCGGCTATCGACAGCGTCTCCTCCGGGACGAAGCGAAAGGCGGCTTCGGTCGCGATGACCTTCACGTCGTGGTCGGCCTCTCTGAGGCGTCGGATCACACCGGGCGCCTTGTAAGCGGCGATGCCGCCCGTAACTCCGACGAGTATCTTTCCGGCTTCCACGCACCGGAGTATACCCGGGCGCGATGGAGAGAAATCGTGGGTTAGAAAGGTGCCCCGAGGTGGTACTATACGTGCCCCGGGATCCGGGGCTGGACGGGACGCGGAGGCTCTCAGACAAGATGGCGCACCGCAGACGGAAGGACGGAGAGTAGAGTGGTCAGCAAGACGCGGAGCCTGCGCTGGCTCGAGGATCTCAAAAAGTCCCAGAGGCTGACATCCCGCGAGGAGCGCCGCAAAGAAGAGATCCTGGACGTCTTTCGCGAGCTCTACGACATCTCCGTACGAAACCCCGAACCGCCCGTCTTCCCGCCCTGGCGCCCGTCCTGGTAAGGGCTTCTTCCCCGAGCCTGCGCCACCCCGAAGCCGTTTCCCGCTAAGATAACTCCCTATGGAACAGACTTTGAAAGGCAAGGTGGCCGTCGTCACCGGCGCCTCGAGCGGTATCGGTGAGGCGACGGCGATAGAGTTGGCGTCGCGCGGCGCCTCGGTAGCGGCGGCGGCCCGGTCGGTGGAGAAGCTGGAAGTCCTGGCGCGCGGGATGTTTGCCTCCGGGGGACGGGTTCTGGCCGTAGAGGCTGATGTCGCGGACCGGGGCTCCGTCGAGGCTATGGTCGGACGGGTCTTGGAGGAGTTCGGCAGGATCGACGTGCTGGTCAATAACGCGGGGCTCGGGCTCTCGGGGCGCGTCTCGGAGTTGCGGGCCGAAGATTTGCGCTACGTTTTCGAGGTAAACACGATCGGCCCCCTGAACTGCGTGCAGGCGGCGCTACCGCGTATGGGAAGGGGGGGACGCATCATCAACGTCTCCTCCGTGGTCGGGAAGCGGGCCATCCCGAAGGTCGGGGGCTACTGCGCGAGCAAGTTCGCCCTGAACGCGCTCTCAGACGCCCTGCGGGTCGAGGTCGCGGAGTGGGGCGTCTCCGTGACGAACGTCTATCCAGGGACGACCCGGACGGCCTTCCGGGACAACTCCAGGCGCACGAAGGACGAGAAGCGTGGCTGGCGCCCGAACGGCGTGCCGCCTGAGCGGGTGGCGAAAAAGATAGCGGACGCCGCCGAGAAGGGGCCCCGCGACGTCTACGCGACGCTCTCCGACCGGCTCTTCGTCGCCGGCGTCACGCTCTTTCCAGGTCTCACCGACCGCGCGCTCCGGTCGTGGGCCAGGGACTGAGCCGTGGGCTTCGAGGAGAGCGCCCGCGCCCGCCTGCGCCGCTACCGCGAGGAGGCCGACCGTTCGCGGGAGACGGTGCTGGGCATCCAGGACGTCGCCCGCCGGTTCTCCGGGCGGCTCTTCTCGGGGCTGGAGT
>CAXTDD010000243.1:0-5158 GCA_964242955.1 uncultured Rubrobacteraceae bacterium
CGACGCGGCGGCCGAGGCGCAGGGCGAGTGGGCCAAGCACCCGCCGCGCGAGCGCGGTGAGATCCTCAGGCGCGCCTTCGAGAAGATCACGGCGCGCGCCGACGAGTTGGCGTTGCTCATGACGCTCGAGATGGGCAAGCCGCTCGCGGAGTCCAAGGGAGAGATCGCCTACGCCGCCGAGTTCTTCCGCTGGTTCTCCGAGGAGGCGGTCAGGATCGAGGGCCGTTACTCCGTCGCCCCCAACGGGTCCGGCCGGCTCCTGACGATGAAGCAGCCGGTGGGGCCGTGCCTCATGATCACGCCTTGGAACTTCCCGATGGCGATGGGCACCCGCAAGATCGGCCCGGCCGTCGCCGCCGGCTGCACGATGGTGGTGAAGCCGGCCCCCCAGACCCCCCTCTCGATGCTCGCGCTGGCCGAGATCCTCCAGGAATCCGGCCTCCCCGACGGCGTCCTCAACCTCGTCACCAGCTCGAGATCCGGCTCCATCATGGCCCCCCTGATCTCCGACCCGCGCCTGCGCAAGCTCACCTTCACCGGCTCCACGCCCGTCGGGCGAAAGCTCATGGAGCAGGCCTCGGGCAACCTGCTGCGCCTCTCGATGGAGCTCGGCGGCAACGCGCCGTTCATAGTCTTCGACGACGCGGACATCGACGACGCCGTCGCCGGGGCGATGGTGGCGAAGATGCGCAACATGGGCGAGGCGTGCACGGCTGCCAACCGCTTCCACGTCGCCGGCCCCGTCGCCGAGCAATTCGCCGAGAAGCTCGCGCAGAGAATGGAAGCCCTCAAAATAGGCCGCGGCGCCGAAGAAGGCACCCAGGTAGGTCCCCTCATCGACGACACCCAGCGCTCCAAGGTGGACGAGTTGGTCAACGACGCCATCGCCAAGGGCGCCAAGGCCCTCGTCGGGGCCGAGAAGATGGACGGGGGCGGCTACTTCTACCGGCCGACGGTCCTGGGCCACGTCCCCGAAGAGGCCGACCTCAGGGACGAAGAGGTATTCGGCCCCGTGGCCCCCGTCTTCTCCTTCGGCTCCGAGGAGGAGGCCATCGCCGCCGCCAACGACACCGAGTACGGCCTCGTCGCCTACGTCTTCACCCGCGACCTCGAGCGGGCCCTCCGCGTGGCCGAAGGCCTCGAAACCGGCATGGTCGGTCTCAACCAGGGCCTCGTCTCCAACGCCGCCGCCCCGTTCGGCGGGGTCAAGCACTCGGGCTTCGGCCGCGAGGGCGGCCGCGAGGGCATCGAGGAGTACCTGGAGACAAAGTACGTCGCGGTAAACCTCTGACCCGACGGCGATCGGGGCGAGCGTCCCCTCCGCCGGGGAGCTCGCCCGGCTGTACACGCCGACCTTACGCGATCTGGACCTGGCGCGGCGGACCACCCGAGGCGGCGCATCGCGGCTCGCCTTCCTCGTGATGCTCAAGTCGTTCCAGAAGCTCGGCCGTTTCCCGGCACAAGAGGAGGTACCCGCGGCCGTCGTCGCCCACCTGCGTTCGAGGCTGGGCTTGGCACCGGGCGTTCCGGCCGAGGCGCCCCCGCGCTCCCGCCAGCGCTACCGGGCCTAGTGCTTGCGTAGCTGGCCCGAGGGGCAAGGTGGCTCTCGCGTCCGGCGTCCGCCGGTTCGCTACCGACCCCGACCACCGCCTTTCGAGACCCACCGATCGCGTCCAAACGAAAGCCTCTGTGCCGCCAAGACCGCGCAACAGTAGGGTCGCGGGAATACCGTATGATTCCTTGGTACCTGGGAAGTTCTTCCGATGATGCGGAAGCAGTTGATGGCCTCGAAACGCTTGGCCGAAAGCCGCGCCCCGAAGCGGGTTCGAGACGACGCTACGTGCCGGTGGCGGCTCAGTCCGGCGTGTGGGGCTTCGTGGCCGAGGCCTGGGCTTGCAGACCGGCCGCGAGGAAGGCAATGGCGCGGGCGCGCATCTCTTCCGCGTCTCCTACCCGGGTTCCGAAGGGCGTGCTCCCCGCGAGGTCCATCACAGGCGCACCTAGTAGCTGGAAAACCATCGTCCCGAGGATCGCGTAAAAGCGCCAGACAAGCTCGTCGCGGGAGAGGTGGGGCAGCGCCCGACCAAACGCTTCCAGGTACATCACGTCCGTCGCTTCTGTCTGTACGGCTGCCTGACGCCAGAGCCGCTCATCCGCATCGGCGAGAACGCGGCCCACGAACCGCGCGAGCGAACGGTCCTGCTGGTCCGAGATCAACCGCACGAAAGGGGGTTCAGCCGACATACGGGCTCTGTCGTTTTCTTGGTGAAAGCGGTCCGAAATGGACTGGGACACTTGGATCTGCGTCCGGTAGCAACGCGTTGCTACCGCTTGACGGCCCTCTGGGTGTGCTCGAGTGACGGATTCGGGGCCCGTTTTCGCGAATCACCAAGAGCGCGACAGAGCCATTCGATCCGCAGGCTATACCGAGCATTAGCAGCAATTCAACGATGGTTTCATTGCTCCGTATTTCCGCTAATGCCGTTTATCGGACATAGGGGCATCACATGATCCGGAAAGGATCGTACGGCAAGACCTACAATAAAAAATTGGTGGGTCACGAGGCGTGGTGTTCTTAAGCGCGCAGGGTTACCGGGTTGCGCCGCCATCCGCAGTGCCTGCCGCCGACCCTACCTGGAATCTCTTTCCGACCCGTCAGGCCCGAGGTGGCGGACGAAGCCGCGAGTAAGGACTCTTTAGGCAACCCGGATCCCTGATCTACTTCAAGGAGTTGGCCGGAAAATCCTGGTCTCGCACGGTCGCGGCCTTTGTCTCTGGCCGATCTCCTGCCTGACTAGCGGGGGCGCGCAGGGCGGCGGTGAGGAAGGTGACCATCCAGGCCAGGACCTCGTCTTGTTCCGTCTCCGGGCGCGCCTCCAGTAGCCAGTCGGTAGGGCCCACCGGGACTCGGTGGAACGCTACCACCAGAACCGCACTCCGAAAACGCCACCGCAACTCTTCCATCGAGAGGTGGGGCAACGCACGGGAGAAGGACCGAAAGTAGCGTTCCTCAACTTCTTTTGCCGCCCCCGTGAGGGCGGCCTGCTGCAAGCGCCCGCCGGTGTCGGACAAGATGCGGGCGACGAGGCGCGAGATTACCCGCCCGCGCTCCTCGTCGCGTTTGAGCAACTCGACGAGCGGGGAGACCTGCACCTCTACCAGTTCCTCTACCGAGGGTCCACCCTCCGCCCCGCCTTTCTCCGCCTCCAGCTCGTCCAGCAACCGCAGTTGCTCCTCGTTGACCGGGGCCGTGATCCGGCGCACCACCGCCTCCAGCAGCCTCTCCTTGGACCCGAAATGGTAATTGACCGCCGCCAGGTTGACCCCGGCCCCGGTCGTTACCTCCCGCAGCGACGTTCCCTCGAAACCCTGCTCGGCGAAGAGCAGCTCGGCCGCGTCCAGAATCCTGTCCTTGGTGCTCGTCTTGGTTCCCGCTTCCATACGATTCTCCACTTTGCGTCGTTTCGTTCCTGCCAACCTTGACATTATACCAAACTTCCGTATCATTCGTACATTCGTTTGAAACGAACGATCAATATAATGTTGAGGTAGAGAGGAGAAGGCGTTGCAGGCGTTGCAGGCGGTGGAGAGATTTTCTGGCGGGCTGAGTAAGGGTAGGAGGCCGGACGGATTCCGCGACGAGGAGGATTTTGTCGTGGATGACCAGGGAGGGTTCTCGGATGTGGTGCAGGTCTTCGAGGCTTTACTGGAGGGGCCGCTTCCGGGCCGCCGGCTCCCGCGGGCCGTTGGGATCTCGCGTGAGAGGGTCGAGCGGGCCGTTGCGGTCCTCGTCTCTTACGGCCTTGTGGTTCTGATCCCCGATGAGCGGCGGCCAGATGAGGCCGCGGTTGACTATTCGCGGGGCGCGCGGGGCGTCGTTCGGGACTTCCTTGGGAGCACCCGAGCGCCGTTTGAGGGATCTGGCGCCCACAACGAAGAGACGGTGAGGGCGGTGCTGAGAATGCTTGGGGTACTGGTGAATCTGAGGACATCCGTTGCCTCCGGGCGCGGTGGGAAGGAAGGTAAGACCTAATGCGAACCATCATCGGGTGGTCACTGCGCCACAAGTCGGTCGCCATCCTGGCGGCCCTGCTCCTTATAGCGGGCGGTGCTTTCGGGGCGACTCAGCTCAGGCAAGAACTCCTGCCTGACGTGTCCCTTCCCGTGTTCACGGTTAACACCGTGGTGCCCGGGGCGGGTCCCGAAGCGGTGGACGAAAATGTTACGCAGCCGGTAGAGACCGCCGTAGCCGGGATAGAGGGCCTGGACAACGTCGAAGGCACTTCCCAGCAGGGCATCTCTGCCGTCCAGATCGAGTTCGGTTACGGAACCGACCTCGATGCCGCTGAGGCCGAGGTGCGCAGCGCTTTGGACGGCGTGGAACTACCAACCCAGGCGGTAGATCCCGAGGTCTCGAGGGTCGCCAGCGGCGACTTTCCGATACAGGTGATCTCCATCTCCGCGGACGACGCCGAAACGGCGCGGGAAGAGACGAACGAAGACGGCGACAACGACGACGAGGAGCTCGGAGGATACTCCGACAACGACCTGCGGGGCCTGACCGGCTACGTGCAGGACGAGGTGGTAACTGGAATAGAGGACGTCGAGGGCGTCAGCGAGGTGGCCGTCGTCGGAGCCGCCGAGCCGGTGGCGAACGTCGAGCTCGACCCGGATCGCCTGTCGGAGAACGGCGTCACGGCCCAGGGTGCTCTGGACGCGATCAACGGTTCCGAGATACAGGCTCCCATAGGTGCCGGAAGGGTCGAAGGGGAGCAGAGATCCACCCCCATCCTCGCCGAGAGCCAGCTCTCCGACGAGGCGGCGCTGGAGTCGGTCGGCGTGCTGCCCGAAGCAGTTGCCGCTCCCCCTTCCGCGTCAGCGCCACCGCAGCCGGTGCCGCTCGGCGACGTGGCGAACGTTAGCGAACAGAACTCCGAAGGCTCAGGCCTCGCCCGCTCCGACGGCGCGCAGAGCATCGCCCTGAGCGTCACGCGGGAGGCGGACTCCAACACCGTCGAGGTGGCGGAGGCCGTCGAGCAGACCCTCAGTGGCGTCCGCGACGACATGGGCGACGCCGAGCAGGTCAGGGTGGTCTCAAACGATGCCGAGAGCGTCGGCGAATCCGTCAACGACCTGCTCTTGAAGGGCGCCATCGGGC
>CAXTDD010000244.1:0-5140 GCA_964242955.1 uncultured Rubrobacteraceae bacterium
GCGTACTGCACCGGGAGGACGCCCATGCCTATGAGGTTGGAGCGGTGGATGCGCTCGAAGCTCTCGGCTACGACGGCGCGGACGCCGAGCAAGAACGAGCCCTTGGCCGCCCAGTCGCGCGAGGAGCCCGAGCCGTACTCCTTGCCGGCGAGGACCAGCAGCGGGACGCCCTCTTCGGCGTACTTCAGGCTCGCCTCGTAGATCGTGGTCTCCTCCCCGTCGGGCAGGTGGACGGTGTAGCCGCCCTCCTTGCCGCCCGCGAGCTCGTTGCGCAGGCGAATGTTCCCGAAGGTGCCCCGCACCATGACCTCGTGGTTGCCGCGGCGGGACCCGAAGGAGTTGAAGTTGCGCGGGTCCACGCCCTTCTCGATCAGGTACTGTCCCGCGGGCATCTTCGAGGGAATCGCGCCGGCCGGCGAGATGTGGTCGGTCGTCACCGAGTCGCCGACCTGGACGAGAACGCGGGCGCCCTCGATGTCCGTTACGTCGGCGGCGTCGGGGTCGAGGTCCTTGAAGAAGCTCGGCTCCTGGATGTAGGTGGATTCGGGGTCCCACTCGTAGAGGTCGCCGGAGGGCACGTCCACCCCGTTCCACTGCTCGTTGCCGGTGTAGACGTCGGCGTACTGCTCCCTGTAGATGTTCGGGTCGAGGGCGTACGCTATCTCCCGCGCCACCTCCTCCTGGGAGGGCCACACGTCCCTCAGGTAGACCGGGTTCCCGTCTTTATCGTCGCCGAGCGAATCCCTGGAGAGGTCTATGTCCACCGTGCCGGCGAGGGCGTAGGCGACCACGAGCGGCGGCGAGGCCAGGTAGTTGGCCCTCACGTCCGGGTTGATGCGGCCCTCGAAGTTCCTGTTGCCCGAGAGGACGGCGGCGACGACGAGGTCGTTCTCCTCCACCGCCGCGGAGATCTCCTCGGCCAGCGGACCCGAGTTGCCGATGCACGTCGTGCAGCCGTAGCCGACGACGTCGAAGTGGAGCTTCTCCAGCGGGTCGAGCAGGCCCGAGGTCTGCAGGTACTCGGTGACGACTTTGGAGCCCGGAGCGAGGCTCGTCTTTACGTGCGGCTGGACCATCAGGCCCTTCTCGACGGCCTTCTTGGCGAGAAGGCCGGCGCCCATCATCACGGACGGGTTGCTCGTGTTGGTGCAGGACGTGATCGCCGCGATAACCGCCGAGCCGTGCTTGAGGTACATCTCCTCGCCGTCGACCGTCACGGTGATCGAACCCGACGGCTCCGCCTCGGGCTCGTCGGCCTCGGGCTCCGAGCCGGAGGTGGGGTCTCCCCCGCCCTCGTTGGTCACGTCGGCGGCCCCGCTCGGCGTGTCGCTCGCCTCCATCGACTCGGTGTCGTCGGAGGTGTGGCTCGTCCCGGTCGAGATGTCCGGGTTGGGGGTGTCGCTGGCCGGGAAGGACTCCTCGTCGGCGTGATTGTAGGCATCGTCCCCGTGCCCGTTCTTGGAGCCGTTGCCCACCAGCGCGTTGTCCGCGCCGACCATCTCGGCGAGCGCCTGCCGGAAGGAGGGCTGCATGTCGTCCAGCGCCACCCGGTCCTGCGGCCGGCGCGGGCCGGCGAGGCTCGCCTCGACCGAGGAGAGGTCGAGCTCCAGCACCTCCGAGAAGCGCGGCTCGGGCGTCTCGTCCGTGCGCCAGAGGCCCTGCTCCTTGTGGTAGGCCTCGACGAGATCCACAAGCCCCTCGTCGCGGCCCGTGCCCCGCAGGTAGCGCAGGGTCTCTTCGTCCACCGGGAAGAACGTGCAGGTCGCCCCGAACTCGGGGGACATGTTGGATATGGTCGCCCGGTCCGGCAGGGAGAGCCTGGAGAGCCCGTCCCCGTAGAACTCCACGAACTTGCCGACCACGCCGTGGGCGCGCAGCATCTGGGTAACGGTGAGGACGAGGTCGGTGGCCGTCACGCCCTCCTGCAAAGCCTCCGTCAGCTTGAAGCCTATGACCTCGGGGACGAGCATGTAGTAGGGCTGGCCGAGGGTGACGGCCTCGGCCTCGATGCCGCCAACGCCCCAGCCCAAAACTCCCAGGCCGTTGATCATGGTCGTGTGGCTGTCCGTGCCGACGAGCGTGTCGGGCATCGCCACACCGTCCTTGACGAGGACGCCCTTCGCCAGGTACTCCAGGTTCACCTGGTGGATGATGCCCGTAGCCGGCGGCACGACGGAGAAGTTGTCGAAGGCCTGCTGGCCCCACTTCAGGAACTCGTAGCGCTCGCGGTTGCGCTCGAACTCGCGCTCGGCGTTGAACTGCAGCGCCGCCGCGTTGCCGAAGGCGTCCACCTGCACCGAGTGGTCGATCACGAGGTCCGTCGGCACGAGCGGGTTGATCTTCCTCGGGTCCCCCCCAACGCTCTGCATGGCGCTGCGCATCGCCGCCAGATCCACGATGGCCGGAACCCCGGTGAAGTCCTGCATAACCACGCGGGCCGGAAGGTAAGCCAGCTCCCCGCCCACGGACCCGGGCCAGTTCGCCAGCGCCTCGACGTCCTCCTCGGCCACGAACTTTCCACCGGCGTTCCTGAGCAGCGACTCGAGCATCACCCTGATGGAGAACGGGAGCGAGAAGACGTCGCCATCGGTCTTCTCGTCGAGCGTCTTGAGGCTATAAATCTCTACCTCTTCGGAACCGGCCTTCAGCGTCGTGCGTGCGTCGAAAGGATCGTTCGCCATGTGGGGCAACCTCTTCTCTTGAAACCGGTATGCGTACCTGCATCGATTATAGATGATCCGGCGCGGTTTACGGCGCGAAGGCCGACCCGAGGAACGTCTACGCTTCCCCGTACACCGAGACCGGGGCACCGCGCGCCGCTTCGACGAGCCTGTCGTCGAAGGCCAGAAACCGCACGTCGGAGACCCTCTCATCCAGCCGCACGGCACTCGCGAGGTGGATCGCGTCGAAGCCCCGCAGCGCGTACCGCTCGGCCATCTCCCCCGCGCGGTAGGCAACGAGGTTGGAGACCGCCAGCCTCACGTAGCTTCGCCAGTCTCCGTCGAGGGCCGTGACCAGCGACCTGAGTTCTTCCTGGTCCAGATCTCCGATCCTCCGCCTCCGGGCGAAAGCAGCCCGTGTTTCAGCGTAGGCCACCGTAGAGGTCGCCGCGTTGCCCACGGCCTCGACAGCCTCATGCACCGTCTCGCTCCCCTCTTCATCCAGGTAGAGCTTGGCCAGCGCGCTGGTATCGAGGTACAGGATCACGGAGTCTTGGGGCGTAGCCTACCGGCGGTCCTCGATCACCGTCTCGGCTATCGTCGGTCCGCCCCTGAGCTTCGGCGCCGCGTCCCCCCTCAAACCTTTGGGCTTGCCACCTTCGGACGGATAGATCTCCACTTCCTCTTCCCATACCTCACCGGGCCCCACAGGATAGCCTCTCTCCTCCAGATACCTTTCGAGGGCCACCTGCACTACCGATGCCAGGCTCGGCGGTGCTTCGAGATCTCCCCGATACTTCTCGAGAGCAGCCTCGAGTCCGTCCGGGATGGTTATGCTCGCGCGCCTCATGCCGCCAGTTTACACCAAACGGTGCATACAGGAGTTTTCAGGCCAGTTCGAGTTCCGGCGCGACCCCGGCCATCTTCTCGAAGTCCCGGTCGTCGTGGAGCAGCATCAGGCCGTGCTCGATAGCGATGCGGGCGACGAGGCAATCCGTGGAGGAACGGATGGTTATCCCCGCGCGACGACAGTCGAAGTACATGCGCGCGGCTTCGAGGTAACTCCCGACGGAGTCCCGCGGATGGTAGAAGGTCTGGGAGCCCATGTATTCTGCCAGGTAATCGAGTTTGGTCTCGGAAGCGGCGCCTTGCAAGACCTCCTGGTAGATAAGGCTCGTGATGCCGAACGGGTATCCACGCTCGGATATCTCCGCGAAGCGCAGGGTCACGTCGTCTTCAACGTCGCGCATGAAGTTTATCCAGACCGAGGTGTCCACGAGGTACAGGGTCAGCGACCTTCCCGCAACGCCTTGTAATCGTAGTCCGGGCGGATCAAACCCTTACCCCGCAACTCCCGGATGTCCCTCCGCTTGCGGCTCGCCACAAACTCCCGCAAAGCCCGGTCCACCAACTCCCGCTTCGTCTTCACATCTGAGTGCCGGAACGCCTCTTCCACCAACTCGTCGTCAAGCACGATGTTCGTGCGCATATCTATACACCTCCTGACGTGTATTTTAAGGTGTGCCAGCTACCTTCTCAAACGGTTCCCGAAGATTGGGAAACGTTTCCCGATCAAATAGGGACCCCTGCCTCTGTTGGTGGGACGCCGGCGCCCCTTAAGGTGAGCATCGAAAAGCGAGTGGCGAATGGGGACTTCGATGCTGAAGATAAACGACGCGGACAACTTCCGCCGGACGCTGGCGGGGCTGGGCTTGATCCTCGGTTCGCTGGCGCTCTTCGTCGGGGACGTGATCCAACCGGCGCTGAGGGAGAGTTCCGCCGAGGCGCTCCGGGTCACCGCGGAGTATCCGGGGCGCGTCTTGGCGACGGCGTTGCTCTTCTTCGTCTCGGCGGTCCTGCTCGTGCCCGGCATACTCGGGATTGTGCACCTGCTGCGCGACCGCGCCACCGTCCTCGGACACGTGGGCGGCGCCCTGTCCATCGTCGGGGTCATGTTCTTCGCGATCATCCACGCTAGGCATGCTTTCCTCATAGGGATGGTCGAGAGCGGGACAGACAGGGAGCAAATGGTCGCGCTCTCCGATCGGGTAATGGCAGGACCTATCTTCAGTCTCATCTACATCATCCTCTTGCTGGGCTTCGTGATCGGCCCGGTCGTCCTGATGGCGGGGGTGTTGCGCGCCCGTGTCGCCCCCCGGTGGGCCGCGGTCCTGGTCATCGCGGCGAACGTCGCGTCGTTCGTGATCGTCAACGACGCCGCCCTCGCCGGACTCAACGGCCTCTTCGCGCTGGGCCTCACCGCGATAGGGCTCAAGATGCTCTCGATGTCCGACGAAGAGTGGCGTCAGGAAGGAACATCCGACGCCGACCGCGTCGCCGCAAGAGTCCAACCGCAGGTGCAATAACGAGATTGGTCCTTCCTTTCGCGCGGAAGCACGGTCCGGGGCTCGGCGGACCCTGAGTAGCAACGGAGCGAGAACGTACGCTAAGGATTAAGCATATAAGTTGTGAAAGCGCAG
>CAXTDD010000245.1:0-5126 GCA_964242955.1 uncultured Rubrobacteraceae bacterium
GGCTTCGCCCCCACCACGACCGGCTCGGGCTTGGCAGGGGAGGGGGTCTCCGGGCCGCAGCACCCGCCGGTATCTCCCGGTTCCCCTGCGTCTTTTTCGCGCCGCAGCACCTTCCCCAGCAGACCGCCCCTTGTGAGCGCGAGGGTGAGGTAGCCCACCGCCAGGCTCAAGAGCAGGGTCGAGACCAGCCTCGTCACCGCCAGGTCCCAACCGAGGAAGCCGACGGAGAGGGCGAATATCTCGGGGTCCATCGTCGGCGAGGCCACCCAGAAGGCCATCACCGGGGCGAGCGGGACGCCGCCCATGAGCAGCCCGGCGACCACCGGGATGACCGTGCAGGAGCAGAACGGGCTGAAAGCGCCGACGGCCGTCGCCAGCAGGACGGAGACCCCTACGCGGTGGGAGAACGCCCGGCGTATCGCGCCGTCCAGTTTTAGTGCCCTCACCAGCACCCCGAGCGACACGCTCAGGAAGAACACCGGCAGGATGCCCCACGCCGACCGGGCCACGAACCACGCCATCTCCGAGAACTGCTCCACCATCGTCGCCTCTTTCGTCTCTCTTACGGTCTCTCACCCCTACAGACGGGGTTCCGTCCGAAAGGACGCATCGCCCCCTTCCCGGCGCCGGCAGACGCACGCCTCAGCTATCAGGGGCGAAGAAGCCCGCTCGGGTTCGTCCCGGCGCCATATCCATCGCCCCCGGCGTGACCCCCGCGTCGGCGATGACGCGGCCGTAGGTGTCGAGGGTGGGGGCGTAGTCCGCCTACCAGGCTGCTAAAGTACGGGCGGGCATCCCCGAAGAAAGGCTCTCGCGGTGGACGTCGAAACCTGGTCTCTCATCGCAACGCTCGTGTTCGGCCTCGCCGGGGCCGTGGCCGCCCTATACGGCTTCAAGTCGTTCCGGGCCTCGAAAGCCCAACTCGAAATCGCGCGCGGCCAGGCCGAGGACTCCAAAGAACAGCTCGAACTCGCCCGAGACCAGGCTTCCCAGGTTCCCAGAATAGAACTGATGGAGATGTCCGTCCACCAGCTCGCAGACGACCCCGAGCTCCGCGAGGAGGTTCGGGACGCCGCCCGGGAGATGAGGGAGCTGAGGAGGGAGCGCGCCGAGGAGGAGCGGGCCGAGCGCGAACTTGAAGAACGCGAAAGGCGCGCGCGAGGAGCGGGAGAGGCGCGAGCGCGAGGCGGCCGAGCGCAAGGCGGGTTCCAGCGCCGAGACCGCGGAGAAGCCGGAGGGTTTCAGCCTGCCAGACCTTAGAAGACGCATGGCGGAAACTTCGAAGCCGCTTGTGGACACCACGTGGAACAAACCGCTGGTAGACGTACCGAACCTGCCGATTCGCCCGATGCCCGACCTCACGCCCCCGCGGTACGTCTACGAGGGGCCCCTGCCCAGCCACTACCTCGACGTCGGGATAAGGAACGTGGGGCGCGCCGCCGCCTACGACGTGACGGGGTGGCTGTGGCTCGACAAGGGGATCCTCGAGCCGGTCGAGTATTTCACGGACGCCGACGTGGAGGTGGCCGGGGAGGAGCACGGCAGGGTCAAGGTGGAGCTCAGCGTGCGCAACGAGGGCGGCAGGCTCTTCCCCTCCCGCAACGACCCCTACACCTTCCGGGTTCCCGTGCTCGTCCACGAGGCCGCCGACACCGCCGTCGAGTTCGAGTTCACGAGCCCCCAGGGAGAGCCGGCGCACGGCACGTTTAACCTGCTGCTGGCTTCCGGTGGGCGGCGGGAGTAGAGGGGTCTTCGGTCGCCTCGGTCGGTTGCGCCTAAAACCCGGTCGTCCGGCCGGCTAATCCGGGCGTCGGCTATCGCCCCGCCGGAAGGTCAGGCTCCCGGCGAGTACACGCACGCGACCACGTCCGTGCGCGCCTGCCCGAGGTAGAAGTCCCGCGCCCGCGACAGGTCGAGTTGCACCCGCCCGGTTTCCTCGCCCCCGCCATCCGCCTCCCAGAGGACGAACCCGTCGGGGCCAACCGCCGCCGTGGGACACTTCTGTCCTGGCCGGGAGTCGTTGGCGCTCAAGACGAAGCGCTGGTTCTCCGCGGCCCGGCTGACCAGGTGGCTCCTCCACACCGGCAGGAGGGACGCGTCGCCGACCGCGTTGGTCATGTACACGAAGACCTCCGCACCCGCGCTGGCGAGGTGGCGCCAGTGCTCGGGGTAGCGCAGCTCCCTACAGAGCTGCACGCCCACCCTCACCTCCCGGCCCACGACGGTGATGTCCAAGACTGGAAGCTCCGAGCCCGCGGCGAAGACGCCCCTCTCCTTCGTCGCGAGGTTCACCTTGCGGTAGGTGAAAGACTCCCGGTTCGGGCCGCGGTAGAACCCCGCGTTGTACCAGCGCCCACCCTCGTACAGGCAGGAGCCGAAGAACAGGTGGACGCCTCGCCGGGTCGCCTCGTCCGCGAGCACGCCGATGCCCTCCTCGACCTCGTCCGGGTCTACACCGGAGAGGAAGGCCGGGTCTTCCTCGTACCCGGACAGGGCCCCCTCCGGCAAGACCACCAGCTCGTCCGGCCGCGCCTGGTCCAGGACGCGGCGTATGGCCCCCAGGTTGTCTTTCACGCTCCCGCTGACCGGGAACTGGCCCACGAGTGCTCCGATTGCCAAGATTCCTCCCCCATCAGTCTCGGAAAAGACAGGTTAGCAAGGACGAGCAAGGCGCGCGAACCGGGCGGCGTCTCCCGTGCCGTGCTCCACTTGGCTGTGGGTGTCGGCGCGGCTCGGGCGAAGGCTCTTTCCCAAGAGTGTCAGGGTTCGGGCTCGTCCCGCCCGAGGATGGACACCAGGGTGTTCCACAACGGGATGCGCGAGGTGTCTACCCTGTCGGCCGCGGGCGTCTTGACCGCGTCCACGTCGAACATGTTCAGCAACCTGAGGCAGATGATCGGGGCGTTGAACGCCAAATAGAGGATACGCTTCAGGGCGTCGTCGTGGCGGACGCACAGCCCCAACGTGTAGCCCCGGTCCCATTTGGGATCTAGCACCAGGTCCTCTTCGGGATCGTAGGGCCTGAGGAAGATCTGCACCGAGCGGGACGCGGGGTGCGTTATCTCGCACAGCTCCGAGTAGCAGTCGGAAATCGCACCGTCGGCCGAGTCCACGCGCGAAAGGTACTCGCGCGTCGTCTTGGCCTTGTGGGATTCGGGGTCCGCCGACCCTTTCTTCAGTCTCCGCCCGTGGGAGAAGTGTATTAGCGCGTCTTCGAGGTCAGGGTTCGCGACGAACCCGGCCGTTGCCTTCCCGTGGACGGCCTCGTACACGACCCGAAAGTCGTGGGCCAGAGTCTTGGGTACCCTGAGCAAGGCGTCGTTCGTGTCCGCAGCGGACTCGACCAAACCACGCAGGCTCGCGCCGAACGCGAGGTGGTTGTCGGCCTCGAACGCCATCAAGGTGCCTTCCACCCACCTCTGGCTGCGCAGGACGCTGGTGGCGGCGGCCAGATGCATCCTGAACAGCATCTCGGTCCAGTAAACCCGCATGGCTTCGCTGCCCACGGAGAGAGTCATATATTCGTCCTCCGGCATGAACCGGTACCTGTAGCCGGAGAGCGCCTCCGAGAGCTGGTCGGTTACGGCGAGAATCATCTCGCTCTCCTCGCCGAAAACGAGACGAGAAGGCTCTTGCGTCATCCCCACCTCCCGCAGTGTCGCCCCGGACGAACACAAGCGTACCCCCTCCGACCTCCGACATCCAGAGGCTTCCTCCCGCCGGTAGCACCTAGCGGACTCACCACCCGGCTCGGGTCGAGGAGAACTCAGCCCTCTAGGACGCCATCTTCGACGACCCCGCCGCCGGGCCCTTCGAGCGGCACGAGGTTCGGGCCACCGTCTCCGTGGCGCTCCTCAAGGGCCGCGTCCATCGCCCTCGAAGCCGCCCCCGACATCTCCGGCATCACGTGGCTGTAGGTGTTCATGGTCATCTCTATCGAGGCGTGGCCCAGCAGCGCCTGTACGAGCTTCGGATGCACCCCGCGGCCCAGCAGCAGCGTCGCGCACGTGTGCCTGAGGTCGTGGAAGCGCGTCGCCTCCGGCAGCCCGGCCTTCCTCTTTAACGGACACCAGGAGCGATTGAGAAAGTTGTGAACGCCTATCGGGGTACGGCCGGTCTTCGAAGCGAAGACCCACTCGCTTCCCGTCGCCCGATCTCGGTGCTCCGCGAGGGCGCGGGCGGCCCGCCCACCGAGGCCTATCTGCCTCCTCGAGGCGGCGGTCTTCGGGGCGCTCGACTTCCCCGCCCACACCGTGCGCCTCACCCGGAGAACCCGGGAGTCGAAATCCACGTCGGCCCACTGGAGGCCGAGCAGCTCGCCCTGCCTCATCCCGGTCGTCACCGCCAGCACGTAGAGGGCTTCGAGCGGGTCGCCGCGAACCGCGTCCAGCAGCGCCCGCGCCTCCCCCGCCGAGAGGGGCCGCACCTCCCTCCTCGGGGGCCTGGGCGGGTCCACGTCCCCGCAGACGTTCCGGGGCACGAGACGCCACCTCACGGCCTGCTTGAGCGCCTTGTGGAGCGTGGCGTGGACTATCTGGACGGTACGGGGAGAGAGCCCGCTATCGAGCTTCGCCGTGTACAGGGACTGCACCTTCAGGGCGTCGAGGCCCGCGAGCTTCGCGGCCCCGAGCGTGGGCTTTATGTGCAGGCGCACCACCTCCGCGTGCCGCTCCCACGTCCTCTCCTTCACCGTGCCCCGGACGTTGCCGAGCCACTTGTCCAGGTAGTCCCCGAGGGTGAGGCCCCCGTCGTCGTAGACCTCCCCGGCCTCGGCCTCCGCGAGCCTCTTGCGGAGCTTGGCCTTCACGTCGTTCTTGCTCTTGCCGGAGACGTAGCGTCGCCTCCCCAAAGCGTCCGTCCACTCCCCCACCACGCGCCCGTCCTTGCGGCGGTAGACCGAGCCGTCGCCCTTGTCCCTGCGTTTAGCCATGCTTGTTTGCCCCCGAGTAAGAGAAATCCCGCCGATAGACTGTCGGATAGACTGTCAGAGGCACGGGAGGGCCCCGGGGAGAAAGGTAGTGGCTCAGGGGATAGAGGGGAGGTTTCCCGTTATATAGGGGAAGGTCTCTCCGCCCGAGTGGTGGCGGGCCCGGCAGGATTCGAACCTGCGACACACGGCCCCGGAA
>CAXTDD010000246.1:0-5114 GCA_964242955.1 uncultured Rubrobacteraceae bacterium
GGATATGGGCGACCTCGGCGGCGCGGAGGTGGTGGTCGAGTTCGGCGCCGGCACCGGCGTCTACACGGAGGGCATCGTGAGACGGCTCGCCCCCGGGGCCCGCTTCCTCTCCTACGAGGTGGACGGCAGGCTGGCCGCGGCCGTGGCCCGCCGGCTCCCGGACCGGCGCCTGGAAGTCGTCCACGCCTCGGCGGAGAAGGTCGGCGGGCATCTCGAAGCGCTCGGTAGACGGGCCGACGTCGTGGTATCTAGCCTGCCTTTCTCGACCCTGCCGGCCCCCGTCCGGCAGAACCTCCTCGACGCCGCCCACGACGCGCTGGTCCCCGGAGGGGTCTTCCTCGTGCTCCAGTACTCGAAGACCGTCCTGCCCGAGCTGGAGCGCCGGTTTCCGGAGATCCGGCGCACCTTCTCTCCCCTGAACGTCCCGCCGGCCTCTCTCTTCGCCTGCGAGAAGCCGTGACCCGGCGCGGCTGGGAGGCGGCCAAACCTTACGTGCTGGTCCCTCTGGTCTTTGGGATTTTGCTGTTGCTCGCCGGCCGGCGGTCGGGGTGGCTGGGCCTGGCGGCGGCGGGCGGGATGCTCGCCTTCTTCAGGGACCCGGAGCGCGAGATCCACCGTCATCCAGACGTGCTCTACGCCGCCGCGGACGGGCTGGTGCGGGAGGTGGACGAGGTCCCTGACCCGGCGATGCCGGGTGGTGCGGCCGTGAGGATCAGCACCTTCCTCTCGTTGCACAACGTCCACGTCAACCGGAGCCCGGTCGGTGGCACGGTCTGGAACGTCGAGGAGATCGGGGGCGGTTACTACCCGGCGCTCTTCCGGCGTTCGGAGGAGAACCGGCGCAACAGGGTCGAGATCTCCGGCGAACGCGGGCCCGTCGTGGTGGTCCAGAAATCCGGCCTGATCGCGCGCCGCATCTCCACGTGGGTCGCGGCGGGCGATCCCGTCGAACCGGGCGGCAAGCTCGGCCTGATCCACCTCGGAAGCCGCACGGACGTCCTCTTCCCCGCCGGAACGGCCGAGCCGCTGGTACATCCCGGTGACACCGTCCGCGCCGGACTTACCCCCCTCGCCCGCTACGGAGAGACCCGCTGACCTTGCGGCGAACCCTCCCCCACTTCGCCACCTGCGGCAACCTGACCTCGGGCTTTTTGGCGGTGCTGTTCGCCGCCTCGGACGCCTTCCTCTACGCGGCGGCCTTCGTCCTGGCGGCGGCCGTCTTCGACCTTTTGGACGGCGCCATCGCCCGCAACGGGTGCGAGGAGGGCGCCCGGCTCTCCGAGTTCGGTAAGAACCTGGACTCGCTGGCCGACGTCGTCTCCTTCGGCGCGGCGCCCGCCTTCGCCGCCTACGCGGCCGTCCTGCACGCCCAACCGGTCGCCGGCATAGCGGGCTGCCTGGCCTACTTCGTGTGCGGCGCCCTCAGGCTCGCCCGCTTCCCGCTCATCGGCAGGCCCGACCGCTTCGTCGGCCTGCCCATACCGCCGGCCGGCCTATTCGTCGCCGCCCTCGCCGCCCTCGACCCGCCGCCGCTCCTCGTGCTGGCCGCGCTCGCGGTCACCAGCGTTCTGATGGTCAGCACCGTGCCCTTCCCGACCCCGGCCGCGGTTCTCGGCCGCAAAAAGAAACCGCAGGACGGGTAGGGGCAGCGTAGGGGCGCTTCGCGAAGCGCCCCTACAACCGATTGCCCCCACACCATGCTTCTCGTCCTAACCCGCCAGGACCTCCGGGTTGCGCTCGCGGTAGGCGTCGCGCCAGGCGACCAGTTCCTTGAGCGGGGAGAGGTCGTAGTCGGGGCCGGTGAAGCCCAGCATCAGGTGCGTGATGCCGTTCTCGACGTAGGCGTCGGCGTTCTTGATGATCTGGCCCGGGTCACCCAGGACGGACCGCTCTATCTCTCCGGGGTCGCGCCCGACCCTGCCGCACCAGTCGTCGAGGATGCCGCTCTTACGCCCGGCCGCCCGGGGGTCCCCGAAGCCGTTCCAGATGTGGGCGTGCTCGGCGACGATGCGGAGCGTAACCTTCTCGCCGCCGCCCCCGACGAGGACCGGGATCTCACGGGTGGGCGGCGGGTTTAGTTTGCCGAGCCGCTCCTCGACGGCCGGCATCGCCGCGTCGAGGTCGCGCAGCCTGTCCGGCGCGGTCTTGAAGTCGTAGCCGTACTCGTCGTAGTCTTTCCGGAACCAGCCCGAGCCCATCCCGAGTATGAGCCGCCCGCCGGAGATGTGGTCCACGGTCCTCGCCATGTCGGCCAGAAGCTGTGGGTTCCTGTACGAGTTGCACGTAACCAGCGCCCCGAACTCGACCCTCTCCGTAACCTCGGCCATCGCCGCGAGCAACGTCCAGCACTCGAAGTGCTTGCCGTCAGAATCCCCGTACAACGGGTAGAAGTGGTCCCAGTTAAAGAGCGTGTCCACCCCCATCTCCTCGGCCCTCAGCCACGCGTCGCGCATCTGCCGGTACTCCGCGTGCTGGGGTTGCACCTGCGCACCTACCCTTACCGTCGCCACTCTCCGCCTCCTCGTACGGGTTCCCGAGCGCCTGATTATGCACGCCGCCCCGCGGCGGGCCAACCTGCGCACCCAAGTCCCGCACACCCGACTTCTCCCCACCGCCACCCCGGACAATAGCGATCCCGGATTGGTTATACCCATATTAACTAGAGTTTCTCTGTAGAAACAGTTATCTTATGAGAAGGTTGTGGTCCGGATTTTTCGTGCGGGCATCCGCGAGAAAGGGATGGAGGGCGACCCGTGCTTGCTGCGGTGGTGCTCTGTTGGTAGCATCGTGCCGGTATTGGTATTACCACGGCGCTCTTTCAGGATCGGAGGACGGGTGCATAAGTTCTTGGTACACAAGGGAGGCGACGACGTCGGGGTGGCGACCTCGGACATCGCGTCCGGGGAGAGGGTCGTTGGGGTTTACATGGACGACGACTCGACGGTCGAGGTCGAGGCGTTAGGGGACGTGCCGCTGGGGCACAAGATCGCGGTGGCGGGTTGCGAGTCCGGTGGCGACGTTACGGAGTACGGCGTCAGGATCGGCAAGGCCTCGAAGGACATCGGGGTTGGGGACTACGTCCACACGCACAACCTGAAGAGCGCGAGGTGGTAGGCGTGGACCTTCACGGCTACAGGCGCGAGAACGGCCGCGTCGGGGTGCGCAACCACGTCGTGATACTTCCGGTGGACGACATCTCCAACGCCGCCTGCGAGGCCGTGGCCTCGCACATAAAGGGGACGATGGCGTTGCCCCACTCGTACGGGCGTTTGCAGTACGGGGAGGACCTGGAGCTGCACTTCAGGACCATGATCGGGACCGGCTCCAACCCCAACGTCGCCGCCGTGGTCGTCATCGGGATAGAAGAGAACTGGACGGAGAAGATAGCCGACGGCATAGCCGAGGCCGGCAAGCCCGTCGCCGCGCTCTCCGTCGAGGGCCACGGAGACCTGGAGACCGTCCGGCGGGCCTCCTGGAAGGCGAAGGAGTTCGTGCAGTGGGCCTCCGAGCTCCGCCGTGAGCCGGTCGAGCTAGAAGACCTCGTCGTCAGCATTAAGTGCGGGGAGTCGGACACCACGACGGGGCTCGCCTCCTGCCCGACCGTGGGCGTGGCGGTCGATAGGGTCGTGGACGAGGGCGGAACCGTCTTTTTCGGGGAGACCTCCGAGCTCACCGGCGGGGAACACCTCATCGCCGACCGCATGGCGACGCCGGAGCTCAGGGAGGAGTTCCTGAGCGTCTACGACGACTATGTCGAGCTCATCGAGGAGCGTTCGGAGGACCTTTTGGGCTCGCAGCCGACGCAGGGGAACATCGCCGGCGGTCTTTCGACCATAGAAGAGAAGGCTTTGGGGAACATCGAGAAGACGGGGACCAAGCCCGTCGTCGGGGTGCTCGGGCCGGCGGAGGCGCCGCGGAACGGGCCCGGGTTGTACTTCATGGACAGCTCTTCGGCGGCGGCCGAGCACATCACGCTGATGGGGGCCGGAGGGGCGGTGTTGCACATGTTCCCGACGGGGCAGGGGAACGTCGTAGGCAACCCGATCGTGCCCGTCATAAAGGTGTCGGGAAACCCGAACACCGTGAGGACGATGGGCGAGCACATAGACGTGGACGTGAGCGGGCTGCTTGGCCGGGAGCTCACGCTGCCGGAGGCCGGCGACCTGATGATGGGGTGCCTGGGTCGCACGGCGAACGGGCGGGTGACGTCCGCGGAGGCGCTCGGGCATCGGGAGTTCACGATGACCAAGCTCTACAGGAGCGCGTAGGGGTGGAGCGGGTCCCTGAGAGTGCGGCCTTGAGCGAGAGGGTTATGGCGAAGATCTCCGACGCCGTCGTCTCGGGCGAGTTGTCGCCGGGAGACCGGCTACCGCCGGAGCGGGAGCTCGCCGAGCAGTTCGGGGTCAGCCGGACGGTGGTGCGGGACGCCATAAAGACGCTTTCGGGGCGCGGCATCCTGAGGGTAAAACGCGGCGCGGGCAACTTCGTCGCGGACCCGCAAGAAGGCGCGCCGACGGGCCTCGACGCGTTCGCCGAGGGTCTCTCGCTCGGCGGCGAAGGCTTCGGGGACCTCTTCGAGGTAAGGAAGGTGCTCGAAGCGCAGGCCGCCCGGCGCGGAGGAGAAGCGACCACCACGTCGAGCGGCTGCGCGGGATCGTGGAAGAAGCCTACAGCCACGCCGAAGACCCCGACGTGCTCAACGAGATGGACGCCCGGTTCCACGTCGCGGTGGCCGAGGCCTCCCGGAACCTCGTGCTCGTGCGGGTGATGTTCGCGCTGCTCGACCTACTCGCGAGCATCCGGCGCGAGACGCTGGACATCGCGGGCCGCGCCAGGCTCTCTCTGGACGAGCACGAGCGGATCATCGAGGAGATAGAAGCGCGGGACCCCGAAGCCGCCCGCGAGGCGATGCTCGCCCATCTCATCTCGGTCGAGTCCGCCATCCGGTTCTCGGAGCGCCAGAGATCCCGCAACCAGCAAGTCCCGCGGATGGAGGAGTAGATCCGATGCCAGAGACCGTAAGACCTTTCCGAAAACGCCCCGGGGTGAGGGTCCACAAAGACCACCCGTACAACGCCGAGACTCCACCCGACCTCCTCAGGCAGAGCTTTATC
>CAXTDD010000247.1:0-5101 GCA_964242955.1 uncultured Rubrobacteraceae bacterium
GGCCGCCTCCGCGTTGCGGGCCAGGTCTTCGAGGAGGCTCCGGTCGGCGGGCGAGAAGTCCTCCCCCGGGGACCTCGGGGCGAGCAGGAGCCGGCCCACCGTCTCGCCGCCGTAGGTTAGCGGCAGGACCGTCTCTTCGCCCGTCGAGGCCCCGTGGGCGGCGGCGACCTCGAAGCCCTCGCCCCGCTTTACCGAGATGGCGGCGTAGGGGAGCTTCAGGGCGCCGGCGACCGTCTCGACGATCGCGTCGAGCGCAGCACCGGGCTCGAAGGCGGCCCCGAGCCGGCGGTTAAGGCGCGAGAGCACGGCGTAAGGGTCGTCGCGCTCACCGTACATCAGGCGGTTCACGGCCCTCTGTAGACGCTCGCGCAGCGGGGCAAAGAGCACGGCCACGAGCCCGGCCGCGGGAAGCGATACGAGCAGGTTGGCGCGGGCGTGCAGCAGCGTCCCGAGGCCGCCGACCACCAGCACGTAGACCGCCACGAGGGCCGCCGTCAGGGCGACGTAGACCAGCGTCCTGTTTATGATGAGGTCTATGTCCCATAGGCGGTAGCGCAAAATCGCCACGCCGAGGGCAAACGGGATCAGCAATAGGGTAAGGTTGGTGACGGTGACCTCGAAGAAGAGAAAGAGGACCCCCGACATCCCGGGTCGTTCGAGCAGGGGTAGGGCCACGGGCATCAACTGCAGCAACGTACCGAGCACGAGGGCAGCGACAACACCGAAGACCACCCACTTTGTCTGCTGGCGCTCGACGGGGCCCGAGACCCTACGGTAACGGTAGACCTGGGCAAAGACCACGGTCCCGAGTAGGCCGAGCGCTAGCGCGGCGACGAGCGGCGGGGACCAGGTGACCGGGTCCAGGACAGAGTCCCGGGGCGCGAGGAACAGCGCGGCGCTGTAGAGGGCGAAGACGGGCAGGACCCAGCGAGTCCAGCCCGGCACGAAGCGGCCGTCGGGGAAAACGTAGAAGGCGGCGAAAAACGAAACCCAACCGCAGAAGGCCAGGAACGCGCCGACGGAACCCAGCGCCGGGCTTACCTCCCCCGACAGGCCCGTGATGTTCAGAGCCCCGAAAGCCACCAGCATGAACGAGAAGAACAGGACCAAAAGGTCGTCCGGTCGGCGCCAGAAGACCACCGCCGCCACAACCCAGAAACCGAGCGCGTAGACGACCTCGGCCACCATCCTGTACGCGGCGTATGAGTCCACAGAGAGGCCCAGCTCCCGCAACGCGGCCACGTCCGCCGGCGCAAGTCGCCAGTAGGGTTTGCATTCGACGCCGTCGGCGCACACGTTCCCGAACTCGGCGTAGGCCGTCGGGAGGGTGACGAGGTACAAGCCGACGACCAGGACGCCGGCGACAACCCACGCCACCCGGGCGATCAACCGCCGTCGGGCGTCCGACACCCCCGGCGAAGAAGCCGCGGAACGCACGGTGTCGTCCACCCCGTTCACCGACACCCCACCGGCGAATGCGGCGCAAGGGAATCCGTCCGCGGCGCGATGGGGCATCGTCGCAGGTTGCGGTCCTCGCCAGATGGCGCCGTATCCTTGGGTCGTGCCTTCATTCCGTTTCGTTCTGCTCCTTCAGCCTGCAGGTCCGCGGCCGGATTAGACACTTGAGGCCGAACGACGCCTCCTGCCCCAGAGGGGCGAGGATCTCGTCTTCCGCCAACTCTTTCCGGAGCTTCCCGTCCTTCGGGCTGCGCTTCGGGCGGTCGTCCAGCGACTGGAACCGCAGCCAGGTCTCCCGGATCTCGCCCTCCGAGACGCGGAAGATGGCGGCCCCCGAGACGGCGACCCCGGGGTCGTCGGGCCCTTCCTGGTCCACGGCCCGCCCGCGGGCGCTCCAGCGGGTCACGACCTTCTCTCCCTCGGCTATCTCCTCCTCGACCCTCACCCTGAGCTCGGGCGCCATCTTCCTGAAAACGCGGACGATGGCCTTGACCGCCCCCGGCCCGCGACCGCCCTGGGGCAACACCGGATGATCCAGGACGTGATCCCTGGCAAAGATTTCGTCGGCGGCGTCCAGATCGCCCGCTTCGAAGACCTCCCGCCAGAAACGCCTGACGACGGCCTTGTTGTCTTCCCCGCGCATGTTGCCTCCTCCCACTCGCCCGGCGCCCGTACCTTGCTCCAATATACACAACGCGCATGACCGGCGGAACGACCTCTCAGGCGGTCCTGGCGGCGCCGCCGAAGGCCCCGGCCTCGGCCAGCAGCGCCCTCAGACGCCGCACGGTCCGCACGAAGACGTCGTAGTTGACGCCTTTGTCTATGCAGAGGTCGGCCCGCCAGACGCGACCGCCCGACTGCTCCTCTTCTTTAGAGACGAGGACGACCACGGGCAGCCCTCTCGTGCGCTCGTCGGCCCGGAGACGGCGCAGGACCTCCAGGCCGTCCACCTTCGGGAGGTTCAGGTCGAGCAGCACCAGGCGAGGCAACTGCTCCACGCCGAACAACAGGTCCAGGGCCTCGGCCCCGTCGCGGACGACGGAGACCCGGTTCGGGATGCCGCTCTTCTTCAGCGCGCGCCGGGTGAGCAGCTCGTCGTCCGGGTTGTCCTCCACCAGGAGTATGGTCCTGTCGTCCACCCTGTTCTCCTTTTTCCGGCCACGGCTCGTTCGGAACCCGCCCGGTACTGTAGAGAGCGCCCCGTCCCGCCGTCATGGGAGCGATGTCCCGATCCGGCCGGGAAGTTTTGTCCCGGCCCACCCGGGACCCGGGGAAGCGTCTGGTAGGATCGAGGCGTGCAAGCCCGCCCCGCATCCCCCGAAGACGCCGAGGCCGCAGCCCGCATCTACAACGCCGGCATCGCAGAGCGCATCGCGACCTTCGAGACCCGCCACCGCTCCCCGGAAGAGATGCTCCCCCAGCTCCTGGACAGCGCCTACCCCGCCGTGGTCGTCGTCGATGGAGGTTCCGTAATCTCCTTCGCCTCCACCTCGGCCTACAGCCCCAGGGACTGCTACTCCGGCATAGCCGAGTTCTCCGTCTATACCGACCCCAAAGAGCGGAGCCGTGGCGCCGGACGCCTGGCGATGACGGCCCTGTTGGAAGAGGCCGAAAAACGCGGGTTCTGGAAGCTCCTCGCCAAAGTCTTCGTCGAGAACACCCCGAGCCGCCAACTACTCCTCTCCCTCGGCTTCCGCGAGGTCGGCGTCCACGAACGCCACGCCAGCCTCGACGGCGAATGGCGCGACGTCGTTCTCGTCGAGATTCTCCTCCCGGAGAATCTCTAGCACGCTGCGCCCTGCGGGCTCCGCTTTCAGCACGTTCCGGCTTCGCCTTCACTTTCAGCACGCTCCAGCCTTCGGCTTCCGCTTTCAGCACGCGGCCTGTCGGCCGCTCTCAGCTTTTTGGTGGGCGGCGGGAGGATCGTTAGAGGGGCCACTTGGTTATGTGTCCGCGCCGTCTACACTGGCGGGGTGAAGGGTGTGAAGAAACAAAACCTCCCGGAGAAAACGTGCCCCGTCTGCGGGCGGCCGTTCCGGTGGCGCAAGAAGTGGGAGCGTGACTGGGACTCGGTCGTCTACTGCAGCGCCCGTTGCCGGAGGGAAGCACGCTCCCTTCGGTAGCTTTCAGCACGGCGCTACGCGCCTTTCAGCGCGCTCCCTCCGGTCGCTCTCAGCACGCGGCCTGTCGGCCGCTTTCAGCTTTTTGGTGGGCAGTGTCGCTCGGTGGCGTCTGGCCGACCATCGTTGGGGACGGCGGCGGCGGTTCCTCGGGCGCGCACGGCTCTGTCCCGAACGGCTAAAAGCTGAAAGCGAGGCGAAGCCGCAGCGTGCTGAGAGCGAGGGCCGTCAGGCCCAAGGCGTGCTGAGAGTGGAGCCCTTAGGGCGGAGCGTGCTGAAAGGCCCCGAAGGGGCCGTGCTAACGCATCAGCGCCGCTAGCTGCACCAGGCTGCCCGCCATCCTGGGTCCGTACCAGGTGAGGAGCTTGCCGTCTACCAGGAAGATGCCGTCCGAGCGGGCGGCGGGCGTGTCCATCGCGTAGAACTCGGGGAGGTCCTCGGCGGAGAACGGGTACGGCTCGTCGGGGAGCAGCACGACCTCGGGGCCGAAGGCCTCGATCTCCGCGGTCGTCACGACGGGGTAGCGCCGCGAACCGCCGCAGACGTTCTCGCCGCCGCAAACCCTCAGGACGTCGTGGACGTAGGTGTCCCCGCCGACGCCCATGTAGGGGTCCTTCCAGATCGGGACGAAGACCCGCAAAGGCCTGACGCTGTCTCCCCGCACGCGTTCGACGGAGCGCCGGACGGCTTCGAGCACGGGCCCGGCCCGGGGGGCGCCCGTCGCCTCCGAGAGATCCGCGAGCATCTCGACGGCCCCGGCTACGGACGCCGGTTCACCGAGAAAGACCGGGACGCCGGCCTCCCTCAGGGCTTCGACGTCCTCTCGGGTGTTCTCCTCCTTCACGGCCACGACGAGGTCCGGTCCGAGGTCCAGGATGCGGGGGACGTTCGCTTTCTTCGTGCCGCCGATCTTCGGGATGCGGCCGACGGAGCGCGGCGGTTGGGTGCAGTAGCGGGTGCGCCCGACGACTTTACCGCCCACGCCGAAGGCGAAGAGGGCTTCGGTCAGGCTCGGGACCAGGCTGACGATGCGCGACGGGGCCACGGGCTAGACCTCCCGGAAGATCCTCTCGGACGCGGCTATCGGGTCGAGCTCGCGGCCGTAGACCTTCTCCATGGTCTCGGTGTCCTCGCGCTCGAGCCTGTGGCGCATCTCCTTCTCCAGGCGATCCGTGGCCCACTCCACGACGAACCTCTTGAGCGAAGCCCGCCGCCGCTCCTCCAGCTTCCCGCTCTCCTCCAAATAAGAGCGATGCTTCTCTATGGTCTCCTTGAGCTCCTCGACCCCTTCACCGGTGTCGCCGCGGGTCATGACGATGGGCGGGAACCAGGGGTCGGGCTCCAACTCGTGCCCGATCTCCAATATTGACCGGACCTCGCCCGCCGCCCCCTTCGCCCGCGGGTGGTCGGCCTTGTTGATGCAGAACACGTCGGCGATCTCCATGACGCCGGCCTTGAGCGCCTGCACCGCGTCCCCCGCCCCCGGCTGCAAACACAGCACGACCGTGTCCGCCGCCGACGCG
>CAXTDD010000248.1:0-5084 GCA_964242955.1 uncultured Rubrobacteraceae bacterium
GGGTGAACGGTCACGAGTTTGGTCATCGAGATCTCGTCGTCAGACGCCGGCATGACGAGCAGGACGCCGCCCTCGGGCAGGTGCAGCGCGAGCCGCGGAGGGGCCTGGACGTCGCCTTCGGACAGGGCCAGGGCGATCCCGTGGATAGCGTCGGCGAGCGCGACGTAGGGGAGGCGCGCGGCGGTCTCGTCGGCGTCGAAGACGCGCCCGGTCACGGCTGGAGTGCCCCGGAAGCGTCGCCCAGCAGGACCTCGGCCACGGCCTTGCGCGCCGGGTTGATGTATCCCGTCCTGCCGCCAGGCGCTTCGTCGATCGAGCGTCCTCCCATTATGTCGGTTCGGGGTGGGTGTCGGTGGTATGCATATAGGGTTCCTCCCGGACTCAGAGCCTCTTTCCGGTTCCATTCTAACATCGGCGCTTGCCGGGGCGTTACGCGTCCTGGTAGAGGGTCGGCCGCTGCGTCCGGAGGCTCGCGGAGAGCTTCGGCGTGAACAGGAGCGCCTCGCGCTCCGGCGGCTCGAAGGGGAGGGGATGGTCGCGTGAATCCCCTTGACTTTGCACCCGATACGCAATAGCGTGCGCCTGGAAAGTAACCAGTAGATCAAAACAGGGGACGAACTGGATCATCCGGTGCAAGGGCAGGTCCTGAACCTTCGTGGGGCGCGGTCCATAGTAGGGCTGGCGCGTTTGTCGTGGGGGGTTGGGACACATCGTGCCGGGTGTGCGATCGGCTCGTCTTTCGCCGTGATCTCTAGATCGCGCGACGCCGTGCGGGGGCTACGGGAGCGCCGACTTTGTGGGGAAGGGAGAAGGTTTGGCTGAGGCTGCGAGTACCCGGCGGCAGGAGGCGCGGGGGAGACACTCAAGAAACGGCCAAAGATACGGAGCACGACCATGATCTCGCCCGGTGGGATCGTTGGGGCCATCCGGGAGTTGGGAGGGTGAGCCAGCAGGTGCGGGATGGTGGAAACCCGTTGTTCCGGAAGAAAGACATCCCGACGTTGCAGAGGGAGGCGGCGGGGGATACGGGCATGGAGCGCACCCTGGGGCTATGGAACCTGACGGCGATCGGGATCGGGGCGATCGTCGGGGTCGGGGCCTTCGTGCTCACGGGGGTCGTCGCGGCCAATCAGGCCGGACCTGGGGTGGCGCTCTCGTTCGTTTTGGCGGGTCTCATAAGCGCCTCGGCCGCGCTGTGCTACGCGGAGTTCGCCAGCATGATCCCGGTAACCGGCAGCGCCTACACCTACTCTTACGCGGTGCTCGGCGAGATCTTCGCCTGGGCCATCGGCTGGGACCTGCTGCTCGAGTACAGCCTGGTGGTGCCCGTGGTGGCCATCGGCATAGCGGGCTATTTGAACGAGCTGCTCATCGTCGTCGGGCTCGGGTTGCCGGGTTGGGCGGCCAGCGGGCCCTTCGAGGGCGGCGTCGTGAACCTCTTCGCCGTGCTGCTCTGCCTCGGCATCGCGGGGCTTCAGATCTGGGGCACCAAGGAGAGCGTCCGGCTCAACGCGGCGGCGGTCGTCATCAAGCTGGGCGTCATAGCGTTCGTTATAGTGCTGGGCGTTTTCTTCGTCAGCCCCGGCAACCTGACGCCGTTCTTGCCCTTCGGGGCCCTGGGGGTCGTTACGGGGGCGGGGGTGGTCTTTTTCGCCGTCTTCGGCTACGACACGCTCACCACGGCCGCCGAAGAGTCCGTGAACCCGCAGCGGGATATGCCGCGGGCCGTGATCCTCTCGCTCCTGGTCTCGTTGGTGGCGTACATCCTGCTGAGCCTGGTGGTCACCGGGATGGTCCCCTACACGGACCTCGACACCCCCGCGCCGGTCTCCTTCGCCTTCAGGGAGGTCGGGTTGCCGATAGTGAGCAGCCTCATCGCGCTCGCCGCCGTCGCCGGCATCATCAGCGTCCTCTTCGCCTTCATGCTGGGCGCCTCGCGCATATGGTTCGCCCTCGGCAGAGACGGGCTGCTCCCGAGGTGGTTCTCCGAGCTGCACCCCAGGTACCGCACGCCCTACCGGACCACCGCCATCATCGGCGTGGTCACGGCCATCTTCGCCGGCTTCATCCCGATCGGGACGCTCGCCGAGCTCGTCAACGCCGGCGTCCTGGCGGCGTTTATCCTGGTCTGCGCCTCGGTCATAATCCTCCGCTACCGCAGCCCCGAGATGGAGCGTGGCTACCGCGCTCCGCTGGTGCCCGTACTGCCCATAATTGGCATCATCGGCTCGTTCGTACTAATAGTGAGTCTTGGGCCCGATACCTGGATCCGGTTCGTCGCATGGCTCGGCCTGGGCCTCGCCGTCTACTTCCTCTACGGCCGGCGCCACAGCCTGATGAACCGCGGAGAGGGCGGCGTCGGAGCGGACACACCAGGAACCGCCGCCTCTAACGTAGAATCCGGGGAGGACCCAACAGACCGGAGGGAACCGTAACCCATGAGCGTGCTAGACAGGGCCATCGCGCAATCGGTGACCATCATACCGCGGCCCATCGTCAAGAAGATCTCCGGCCGCTACATCGCCGGCGACACCCTGGACGAGGCCGTCGAGACGGTGCGCGACCTCAACCGCGAGGGTTGCGTCGCCACCATCGACCTCCTCGGCGAGAGCACCGAGAGCAAGGCCGACGCCGCCGAGAAGCTCGAGGATTACAAGAAGGTCGTAGACACCCTCGATGAGCACGACCTCGCGAGCGGCATCTCCATCAAGCTCACCGGCCTCGGCCTCACGCTCGACGAAGAACTGTGCCGGGCCAACGCGGAAGAGATCGTCGAGTACGCGGGCGCCAGGGGATGCTTCGTGCGGGTGGACATGGAGGATTCCCCGCACACCGACGCCAACTTGCGCATCGTCCACGACCTGTACAAGCGCCACGGCAATACCGGCGCCGTGCTGCAGGCGTACATGCGCCGCGGCCTGGACGACGTGCAGAACGTCATCGAGGCCGGCTTCTCCGTGAGGCTTTGCAAGGGCATCTACGACGAACCGCGCGAGATCGCCTACAAGGACTTCGCCACCGTCCGGCAGAACTACATACTGCTGCTCGACGAGTTGCTCAGGGGCGGGGTTTACGTGGGGATAGCCACGCACGACGAGTACCTGATCTGGCACGCTTTGAGGCTCATCCACCAGTTGGAGGTCCCGCCCGACCGCTACGAGTTCCAGATGCTGCTCGGCGTGGACGAGGAACTGCGGAGCATCCTGGTCGGGGCGGGCCACAAGCTCAGGGTCTACGTGCCGTACGGGGAGGACTGGTACGAGTACTCGACCCGCCGCCTCAAGGAGAACCCCAAGATAGCCGGCTACGTCGCCAAGGACGTGATCGGCAGCCTCACCGCCAGGATCAAGAGATAGGAGCACCGATGGGCCTCATCCCCTACAAGAACGAAGCGTACCTGGACTGGTCCGACGAGCGGAACGTCGAGAAGATGCGCGCGGCCATCGGGGACGTCGGCGGCAGGCTCGGCAAGAGCTACCCGGCCGTCGTCGGCGGGAAGAAGATAGAGACGGACGGCGAGATCGTCTCGGTGAACCCGGCCGATCCATCCCAGGTCGTCGGGAGGATCGCCGCCGCCACCGAACGCGAGGCGGACATGGCCCTCGACGTGGCGACGGGCGCCTTCGAGTACTGGAGCAGGACGGCGCCCGAAGCCAGGGCCCGCGTGCTCCTGCGGGCCGCGGCGATCATGAAGCGCAGGAAGTTCGAGCTTTTGGCGTGGGAGGTCTTCGAGGGCGGCAAGCCCTGGAACGAGGCCGACGCCCAGGTGGCAGAGGCCATAGACTTTCTGGAGTACTACGCCCGCGAGATGCTCCGCCTCAAGGACGGGGTCGAGATCTACGCGATACCGGGCGAGGAGAGCCGCTACTCCTACCAGCCGATGGGCGCGGGCGTCGTCATAGCCCCCTGGAACTTTCCGACCGCCATCCTGACGGGCATGTCCAGCGCCGCCATCGTCGCCGGCAACACCGTCGTGATGAAGCCGTCGGAGTTCACGAGCGTTATCGGGGCGGTCGTCGCCGAGATCTTCGAGGAGGCGGGCCTCCCAGACGGCGTCCTGAACTTCCTACCCGGCTACGGGGCGGACATCGGCGACTACCTCGTCGGAGACGCGCGCACCCGCTTCGTCTCCTTCACCGGCTCGATGAAAACGGGCCTGCGCATCAACGAGCTCGCCGCCAAACAGATAGAGAACCAGCGCTGGGTAAAGCGGGTCATAGCCGAGATGGGCGGCAAGGACGCGATGGTCGTAGACGACTCGGCCGACCTCGACTCCGCGGCGGCGGACATCGTCAAGAGCGCCTACGGCTACTCGGGCCAGAAGTGCTCGGCCGCTTCCCGCGCCATCCTCCACGCCGATGTTTACGACGAGGTCTTGGGCAAGGTCGTCGAGAAGGCGCGGGCGCTCAAGATCGGCTTCCCGACCGAAGAAGACGGCGCGACCGTGAACGTCGGCCCCGTCATCAGCGAGCCGCAGTTCGAGAAGGTCTCAAGCTACGTCGACGCCGGCAAGCAGGAGGGAGACAGGGCCCTCGGCGAAGACCCCGGAGATCCCGAGAACGGCTACTTCGTAAGCCCCACCATCTTCGAGGTCGAACCGGACGCCAGGGTGGCGAGGGAGGAGATCTTCGGCCCCGTACTCTCCGTCCTCCGGGCCCGCGACTTCGAAGACGCCCTCAAGATAGCCAACGATTCCCCCTACGGCCTCACGGGCGGCGTCTACTCCAAGAACCGCGACCACCTCGAGAGGGCCCGCCGGGACTTCAAGGCCGGCAACGTCTACTTCAACCGCGGCATAACGGGCGCTTTGGTAGGCGTCCAGCCCTTCGGCGGCTTCGGCATGAGCGGCACCGACTCCAAGGCCGGCGGCCCCGACTACCTGCCGCTGCACATGCTCGCCAGGACCGTCGTCGAGAGGTTTTAGCGGCCCGCTTCGCGAGCCGCGCTTTCGGCCTTCAGCGGTCGGCTGTCAGCTAGGACTCGGGTGGTCCGAGGAAGGCTTCTACGGTCCCTTACTCTGCCGCCCTGACGCCCTCTCTGGCGCGGTCGAACTTTCCGGAGAGGATCGTGGCGGCCTGGATGAC
>CAXTDD010000249.1:0-1475 GCA_964242955.1 uncultured Rubrobacteraceae bacterium
AGGGCCAGCAGGGTGAGCTGCCAGTTCAGCCACAGCATCACGACGAGCATCCCGATCAGGATCATGAACGAAGAGAGCACCTCCACCACCGAATCCACGAGCAGCGTTCGCACCTCCTTGACGTCGCTGGTGACGCGCGTGATGGTGTCCCCGGTCCTCTTCTTGCCGTGGTAGTCGAGGCCCAGAGCGTGGACCTTGGCGTACAGCGCCTCGCGCATGTCGAAGACGGTCTCCTGCCCGAGCTTCTGCAGCAAAAAGCGCCGGAACGAGGCCACGCTCCTGGTGAGGGTGAAGATGAGCACGATCAGGAACGCCACCCCCGCGAGCAGGACGGCCTTGTCCTGCAGCGCGGCGGGCAAGAAGGCCGGCGGGGGCTTGTTGTCCGTGAGGACGTAGTCGATGGTCAGGGCGAGCGGCCAGGGCTGGGCCAGGCTCGTGACGGTCTCGAACAGCAGCACGAAAAGCGCCAGCAAGAGGCCCTTGCGGCGGGTCTTCAGGAACGGCGTAAAGTTCGAGAGCGTCTCTCTCGTGCGCCGCAGGCCGGCGCGGGCTTCGATCAATCTTTTCACCCGGATATGATACCGCAACCCCGAAAGGTAGAATGTGCGAGGCATACCAGCGACGTGTACGGAGGCGCGAACCCAAGTGGCCCGAAAAGTCCTGGCGGCGGTGGAGGATCTTCTTTTCCGGAGCAAGATCTCCGAGACCGCCACCCAACTCGGTATCGAAGCCTCCTTCCCCCGCAGCCCCGCGAAGCTCGTCGACGCCATCCACGCCTCTCCCCCTGACCTCCTTGTCCTGGACCTCAACTCCTCCCGCTTCGAGCCGCTCAAGATCCTGCAGACCGTAAAGTCCGACGACGCCACGAAGGACATAACCACGGTCGGCTTCCTCTCCCACGTGCAGAAGGACCTGGCCGTGGCCGCCAGGGAGGCCGGCTGCGACCGCGTCATGGCCCGCAGCGCCTTCACCAAAGACCTCCCGAAGATCCTGGCCGAAGGGGAGACGGGCGGGACGGTGGACGAGGCCGGCGTTGGCTGACGGCGCCTGGGAGCGCCTCGACAGTGAGAGGCTCCTCGAAACCCCGTACTTCAACCTGCGCTCCGACCGGCTGCGGCTGCCCGACGGGAACGTGAAGGACCCCTACTACGTCCTGGAGCGGCCCGACGCGGCCATCATTTTCCCGGTCACGGACGACGGCGAGGTCGTGCTCGTCCGGCAGTACCGCCCGCCGCTGGAGAGGATGGAGCTCGGCCTGCCGGCGGGCCTCGTCGAAGGGGGCGAACAGCCGGAGGTCGCCGCCAGGCGCGAGCTCGCCGAGGAGACCGGCTACAGCGGAGGAGATTGGGAGCCGCTCGGCTCGCTGGCCTCGTCCCCGAGCCTCAAAGACAACTGGGCCTACCTCTACCTTGCCCGCGGCGTCCGGGAGACCGCGCCGCCCGACCCGGACGAGCACGAGTCGCTGGAGGTGGTGC
>CAXTDD010000249.1:1575-4102 GCA_964242955.1 uncultured Rubrobacteraceae bacterium
GTGGAGGGACAGCCGGAGGGCCACACCGTCCGCTCGTGCCTGATCGGGATGGGGTTGGCGAACAGGCTCGGCCTGGACGCGGACCGCCGCTCGGCGCTCTTCTACGCCCTCCTGCTCAAAGACGCCGGCTGTTCGAGCAACGCCTCGAAGAGGTCCACCCTCTTCGACGACATGGCGGCGAAGGGGAGGGTAAAGACGCTGGACTGGACCGGCCCGCCCCACGTGGCCCTATACACAGCTGGCACCGCGGGCGGATCGTTGCTTACGAAGGCCGGGCGAACGGTCGAGTCCGGCATCGAGGACCGGAGAACCTTGCGGGAGCTCGTCCGGGTCCGTTGCGAGCGGGGTGCGGAGATCGCACGCCTCGTAGGCTTCCCGGAGGAGACCGCCCGCGCGATCCGGAGCCTCGACGAGCACTGGGACGGCGGAGGCCACCCGGACGGCCTGAAGGGCGAAGAGATACCGCTCCTCGCCCGAATCTGCGGCCTCGCCCAGACGGCCGAGGTCTTCTTCACGGCCCGCGGCCAGGCCGCGGCGGAGGAGGTCGCGAGGACCCGCAGCGGGCGCTGGTTCGACCCAGAATTAGTGGACGTCCTGCTCGCGGAGGCGAGGGAGGGTGATCTCTGGGAGGTCCTGTCTCGCGGGGACGCGTGGGGGGAGGTCTCGCGCCTGGAGCCGGCGGACCGGGTCCTTGAGGCCACACCGGAGAGGATAGACCTCGTCGCCCGGGCCTTCGGCGAGATCATCGACGCCAAGTCCCCCTACACCCACAGCCACTCGGAGGGGGTGGCGAGGAAGGCCGCGGCGATCGGCGAGAGGGCCGGCCTCGGGCCCGGGACGATACGCGACCTCATGCGGGCCGGCCTCCTGCACGACATCGGCAAATTGGGCATCTCCAGCCGCATCCTGGACAGGCCGGGCGGCCTGACAGCCGGGGAGTACGCCGAGATCAAACGCCACCCCCGCCTGACGTACGAGATCCTCTCCCGCGTCGCCCCCTTCCGCCCCATCGTCGAGACCGCCGCCAACCATCACGAGCGCCTGGACGGCTCGGGCTACCACCGCGGCCTGACCGCCGAAAACCTCGACCTCCCCTCCCGCATCGTCGCCGTCGCCGACGTCTACGACGCCCTCTCCACCAACCGCCCATACCAGAAATCCCTGCCCAAAGACGAGGCCCTCGCCATCCTGCGCAGGGACAGCGGCACCAAACTAGACCCCAGATCCGTCGCCATCCTCGAAGACCTGATCGCCGAAGATAGCTTGTAGAGCCTATAGCTATTAGCCGTTAGCTGTTAGCCGTTAGCTGTTAGCCATTAGCTATTAGCTTCTAGCATTCGTGGGGCGACGGAGGGTGGAACACGGTGCGCGTGACCCGTTCCGAATCTGTCCTGGAGGAGTGTCGATACGGAACTCGCCGGATCGGCGCAAAGAAAGAGCCCGGGGTATTCGCCCCGGGCTCCGAACCTGGATCTATCAGCTAATGGCTAACAGCTAGCAAGTAAACGAGCTGCCGCAGCCGCAGCCGCCCTGGACGTTCGGGTTGTTGACGGCGAAGCCGGCGCCCATGAGGCCGTCGACGTAGTCGAACTCGCTGCCCATGATGTATGGGACGCTCATGGCGTCGATGGCGAGCTTGACGCCCTTGGCCTCGAAGACCTCGTCGTCCTCGGCGATCTCGTCGTCGAAGTAGATGTTGTACTGGAAGCCGGAGCACCCGCCGGGACGGACGCCGATGCGCAGCGCGAGATCTTCCTCGCCTTCCTGCGCCATGAGGGCTTTGACCTTCTCCGCAGCGTTATCGGTGATGTTGACGATGGTGGTCTCTTCTTTCTGCTGCATCAGCACCTCCCGTGCTGTCGTGGGATGGTTTGTTCAGGCATTATTACACCCTCCACCGTATACTTCAACGCCTCTTCCGGAGCACCCCGCGCAGCCTCCCGCGCAACGCCTTTCCGGCCCGCGTCCTTCCGGCCACGACGCTCTTGCCCACCCTGGCAAAGAGCGAAGAGGGGTTGAAGAGGCCGAGCAAGCGCCTCCAGAGCGGCAGACGCCCGTAGGCCCGCAGGGCGCGCCGGTACGATTCGGAGACGGCTTGCCGGTCACCCGAGGCCGAGTAGAGGTGGTCCGAGTAGGACCGGGCGAACCGGCGCATCGGCTCCTCCGGGACGCCGGCGGCGCCAGAGAGCAGGAGCACCCGCTCGGTCGGGGTGAGGGCCGGCGAGTCCGCGAAGGCCGCGGTGTTGGGGGGGAGAACGTCGCGCAGGCGTCCGGTGAGGTCGCCGTAGAGGTCTTCCGGCCTGCCCCTGGCGGCGAGCATCTTTTTCGAGAGCGGTATCGCGGCGACGAGCAGGACCGGCAGGACGACGAAGAGCGGCCACAAGGGGGCCCGCTCCTCGCCCCGGGACGCGTCGTTCTGCCGCTGCTGGGGGGTGTCCTGGGGCCGCTGCCGTTGTTGCTGCTCCTGCGCGGCGCTATCGCCCTGCTGCCGTTGGTAGGCGAGGTTCCCTTCGGCGGGGCCCAGAGG
>CAXTDD010000249.1:4112-5082 GCA_964242955.1 uncultured Rubrobacteraceae bacterium
AATATATTCTCGTCGGGACCTGTGAGAGAGTCCGTGGTGGAGGGTGTGGGCCTCGGGGCGTTCGCCTCCATCGCGCTTGGCATCGAGAAGCCCGGGGTCGGGTTGAACGGGTACCAGCCGACGCCGGGGAAGTAGACCTCGACCCAGGTGTGCATGTTCGAGCCGGTCACGACGTACTCGTCGTCGCCCACGGGCTCCCCGCTCGTGGCGCCGTAGACCACGCGCGAGGGGATATCCATGTCGCGCAGGATCAGGGCCATGGAAGTCGAGAACTGGGTGCAGAAGCCCTCCTTGCCGTCGCCCAAAAACTCTTCTATGGCCTTGTCCGCGCGGCGGTAGCTCACGTCCAGGTTGTAGACGAAGCCGCCCTCATAGATCAGGTACCGTTCCACCGCCCGCGCCGCGTCGTACGGCGTGCGAGTCTCGTAGTCCCGCCTGATGTTGTCGGCCGTCTCGCCGACGATCCCCGGCGTGCTGTCGGGGAGCTGCAAGAACTTTCTCTCGACGGCGGCGGAGTAATCCGTGCCGGCGGTCCGCAGTTGGCCTTCGGTGGGCTGCGGGATCCGGGAGGTGACCTCGTAGCGGGCGCCTTCCTCGAACGGCTCGTCCATCGACCAGGAGGAGTCTGAGTTCCGGGTGGCGACGACGCCGGCGGTGTCCACGATCTCGTACCCCCCGAACAGGACGTCGGTCTCGGCGTTGAGGACCTCGACCTCCTGCTCCACAGCCCGGGTGGGGACCTCGGGGAAGTACTCCATCCCGTCGTAATCGGCCGGGCCGGTGGTGTCGGACCACCGGATACCGTCGAAGAAGTCGAGCGTCCCGCCGCGCCAGAGGAGCGGCTCCGGGCTCTCGACCCTGAAGAGCTCGGCGTCCCTGCCGGCGGCCAGGTAGTCCCCGACGTCGGCCTGCACGTCGAGGGGGGAGGTGCCGCCCGTGCCGATGCGGGTCCAGTCGATAGCACCGGGGC
>CAXTDD010000250.1:0-5067 GCA_964242955.1 uncultured Rubrobacteraceae bacterium
CGACGCCCAGGGCCCTGGGGTCGGCTCCTCCCGTAAAGCGGCTAGGTCGCCTTCCTTCCCCGTCGTACTCGATGGTCAGCCCGTGGGCATTGCCCATCCCGTACTCGTCCACGAAGAAGTCGTAGCCGGAGGCGGCGAGCGCGTTTTGCGCAGATGCGGGGATGCCGGCGTCGGTGGCATCCTGTGGGTGGCGAGGACGGGATCCTCGTGGCGGGAGATGCCCGAGGAGTACGGCGACTTCACCACCGCCTACAAGAGGTGGAGGCTATGGAGGGAGCGGGGGCTGTGGCGGCGGATCGTGGAGGCCCTCGGGCACGAAGACCTTCCCGGCCCGGCGACCAAGGACCTCAACTGATGCTGTAGGGCCCCTTTCTCGAAGTTCGAATCCAAAACCCCGCGTATGCAAGGACGATATGTGCCCACAGAGCCCGCCTCAAGGATGCCGATGGGACAGGCCTCTACAAAATGTAGTCGTGATGGATAAAGTTGCACAGAACCGGATGTCGGACGGTAGGGAGGCACGCACGGCGCTCCGATGGGGAGGATGGGAGAACGCCGGGACGTCGCCAAAAGAACTGTACGGGAAGGCAGAAACCCACTTACCCCGAGAATCTGTCCCTGACGTGGGGGCAGGGCGAGCCTTGCATTTAGGGAACCATGCACCCCTCCCTCGTACGACCAGCCCGTTTCCGGTACCGTGATCCCAAGAAGCGTGGCCGTCGGACCCGACGGCTGCTACACCAAGGCGATGCGCACTTATCTTCGGCGAGGTGTAATGGTAGTGCCTCTGGCTGGCGCATGAGGCGGGCGGAACCGGACGCGGTGGCCGCGACCATACTCGGGCTGCTCCCGGAGACCATCGACCACCTCAACGCGGGGAGCACAGAGTACCGTCCGCCGGGGTGGGTGTCGGAGTTCCAGGAGAATCCCCGAAGGATCCTCATACGCGGCAAGGAGGGTGCCGACCTCCTCGACGGGTGGCGCCGCCAGACGGAGGCCGAGATGGAGGAGATCCTGCAGCGCAAGGAGTGGGGCCTCCTGCGGGTGTTCGGGATACTGAGGCGCCTGCCGGCGGACTACTTCTTCCTGGGTGAGCGCCCCGCCGAAGGGGCGTTGAGGTCCTTCGACCCCTACCCGGCGAACGTCGCGGAGTACGCGGCGCTCAGGCACGCCGCGCGGGATGCGCGCGGGACCAGGCTCGAGGCGTGGACGAAGGGCCCGACCGGCTTCGGCCGCGACCTCCCCGAGGTTAACCGCGACGGCCTAGCCCAGGTCATGGCGCTGACCCGCCTCACCGGCCCCCAGTTCGGGCACCTGGACAACGTGAGGAAGACCCTGGCCCGGGGCGGCGAGGCGACCCAACGGACCGACGGCTTCATGGACGCCCGCCAGGACCCCGAGCTGATGCGGCGCTTCGAACTCTACGACCGGCGTAGGGAGCGGTTCTCCCACTACGGGTCCACCGCCGGCGCCTTCCGTCCCCCGGGCGCCGACGACGACCCGCTCGGGTCCCTGCACCATTTTCAGAGGGCGACCTGGCGCGAGGACGAGGGAGGCGAACCGTGGAGGTACGAGTACCTTCGACGGTGGATACCCAAGAGCGAGAAGCGATTCCTCATGGCGCGGGTACCCCTGCGCCCGCTCTACGAGCACCTCCACCTGCTCGAGGACGTGGTTGCGGAGCGCTACGGCCTGGCGCCGGAGGTGATCGTGGCCGCGCTTATGTCGCTCGAGAGGTGTCTGTGGTTCTTTCTCTGCGCCGGTTTCGATTGCGAGAACCTGGAGGCCGACAGGCTCGTCTACCTGGACCGGACGGGCTACCTGCTCATCGGGGAAGAAATCATAGACACAGCGGTCCTCGGCCCGCTCGCCCACGAGGCCCACAAGCACGCCTTCCCCGAGGCGCCGCGCGACATTGAGCCAGCGCGGTTCGCGCACGGCTTCAAGCGCCTCGCGTACCTGGACTCCTACCGGCAGGAGGACATAAGCCTTGAGGACGGCCACCCGTGGGTAAGCGTACCGGGAAGCCCGCAGTCCGCCCAGATGCCGAAACCCTTCGTCTACCCGGCGGGACCTTCCGCCCGGCTCGTCGACCTGCACGCCCTTGGAGAGTTCGTCCGCGGGCTCTACGACTGCCTATCCTCGCCGCAGAAGGCCGGCCAGCGTGTCTCCAAGGACTTCGAGCTGCGCCTGGACGAGTACCTTAGCGAGGGCGCGGGACGCCAGAGGGTGTTCCCGTCCGGGACGGAGCTGCGGCGCAGGCTCCCGGGCGGCGGGAAGGTGTCCGTGGCCGAGCTCGACGCCTCCTTCGGGGTGGGTTCCATCCTGGTCGCCGTGGACAGCGAAGTCCATACCGATCTCGCCCGGCCACCGCAGGTACCAGTACGGGGCGCTCAGGACCCGCTGGGAGAAGTTCGCCGGCGACGGAAAAAGGAAGGGGTACGTCGAGAAGGCCGACGGGCAGGCGGAGAACCTCGCCCGGCGCCCGCGCGGCATCAACTACGACCTCTTGGCGGCCGGCTACACGCACGTAGTCACGCTGCTGTGCTCCGCGGTGCCCGAGTTCGTGGACACCGACGACCCCAACTTCTACGTCCGCGACAACCTGCCGAGGATTGCCACGCCGCAGGAGCTGCGCGGGTTCCTTGCCGAGACCGACGAGGCCGAGCTAAAGTCGCTGCCGTTCGCGAGGCGTCTAGCGAGCGGGGAAGCGCCGCCGACATAGCAAGTCTACTCCGACCCTTGTAGCTGGGTGTACCGGCGGACCGCAACGACTGGCAGAGCCTAGCAGGGTTGGCAGGGACTGGCTACGGGACGAAGGTCGTCCGCCGCCGAAAGAGATCTCGTAACTCCAACGTCGGGGGTTGCCCTTCTTCCGGATAAACATCGTCGCGCATGAGGTCCCGCATCTCCTTGTAGCGGTCGCGGAGGGCGCCAAGTTCCTTGTTCACAGCGCTTTAAGCCTGTCTGACGTAGAGAGCCTTACTCCGCGCGTCCGCCGTCGTTTGTATGCCCGCTTTTTGCATCTGTACTCCGTCATGGCGCCCAGTTGGAGGGAGACGGGAACGAACAGCTCGCCGCCGTACAATCCGCCTGTGACGCCCGGGGAATAGCCGTACATCAGGGTGTAGGGCTCGCCGTCCGGTTCGGCGGCGTCCGCCATGGCCCACCAGGCGAGGTCGCCGTTCTGGCTCCTGTAACGGTGGGCGTAGAGGTTGTACGACGCCCGGGCCTCCGGCGAGCCCCACTCGCGGCCGACGCCACCCCCGGACAGGAGGAGCAGCTGGGGGTCCGGCAGGCCGTTCTCGTCGGCGACGAGCCGCAAGAAGTTGAACATCGCACGGTCTATAACCCTCCACTGGTGGAAGTTCGCCATCCAGTGGAGCTTGACCGCGTCCCGGAAGATCGGCTCCGGAAGCCGTCCTATCGAGATGCCCCCGTCTTCGATGCGCACGGAGTCCTGGGCCGAGCTCCTGTCCCCGCACCGGAGGATCCACCGGTCGGCGTTCTGGACGCGTACCCTGACGGCGGCCATGTCCGCGTCTTCGTCCCAGAGCGCGGGGACGCCGGCGCACAGCCTGGATAGGAAGAGCAGCTGCCTGTAGTCGTAGCGGCCGCACAGCTCCTCGAGCTCGCGCTCCACCCCAGAAAGGATCTCCTCGTACGGCCGGTCGGTATCTCCGGGCGGGAACCGCGCCTCCGGGGTCGCGGCGGTGAGGCCGCCCACGCGGTCGATCACGCCCGAGATCACGTCCCCGGCCTCGCGTATACCGGGTTCGGACTCCGCCACGAGCTTGTCCCAGACCTCGTTCTCTGGCGCACGCCCGCTCCCTGACCCGAACAGGCGGCCGAGCACCCTAAGCCCCCGCAGCCTGCGCAACACGTCGATCCGGCATCTTTCCTCGGTCCTCTCCCAGTATCAGCAAACGGCACTTACATGGCATTCACAATAGCACCTTAGCCAAACTCTCAACGGCCCGAGAGGCCGAGCTTCGTATTCTTGGCCTCCCGCACAGTATCGAAAGCTATGATCTAGCCATGAGACGCGTCAAGACTAATGGATCCCGCTCGGTTATGGTCTAGTTATGGTCAAACGCTTAGGAGACACGACAGATAAGCATGGGATACGATGTAAATTGCCTGCAAGAGAGGGAAATACTCTATGAAGGCAACCCTGCTCGCAGAGGCGGCTACGTCAGACTCCGGATCACTTAGTCCAGGTTCGAATACTGGTCCGGCAGCTATAGGGTTAGCTTTGAGCAACGAGAGAGAAGGTCCGGCGAGGTAGCCGGACCTTCTCTCTGCAACCTGCGACGGTCAAATATGCTTTCTACCATAGGGGACCACCCTGCCAAGATCGAAGGAAGGAAGAGGTGAGCGAGGAGACAAGCGAGGTCCCGACGGGAAGGCCGGTGCCCCAGCCCGAGGCCTGCGCCTACACCGACGGAGCATCCGTGGGCTCCAGGGGTCCCGGGGGATACGGGGCTGTGGTGACCTGGGACGGCAGGACCGAGGAGATCAGCGGCGGCGAGCCGGACACCACGAACCAGCGGATGGAGGTAACCGCCGCGTGCGTTGCTCTGGAGACGATAGATGAGGGGCACGTCGTGACGGTCTACGCCGACTCGTCCTACCTCGTCAACTGCATGAGGAGGGGCTGGTACGAGAGGTGGCGGGAGAACGGCTGGCTCAACAAGCTACAAGTGCCGGTGGCGAACAGGGACCTGTGGGAGAGGCTCCTGGAAGCGGTGGGGCGCCACAGGGAGGTGCGGTGGAAGAAGGTCAAGGGGCACCAGAAGGGCGGAGGCCCGCACAGGACCGGGAACGACCGGGCCGACGAGCTCGCCGTGGCCGCGAAGAAGAACGCCGGCGGTGACCCGAGAAGCGGCCCGATGCCCGCGCGGACGGTGGGAGATCCCCAGGCCCACCGGTAAGCGGGCGGGGTGAAGTCGCCACGCCCCTTACGCCGCCTCGGGCGTGGCACGAATACGCTTCCGGGTTCCCCGGTGACAGGCGCGGGACGCGGGCCGGGGCGGCCGACCGCCGGCTTCGGAGTCCGTTTAGGGG
>CAXTDD010000251.1:0-5064 GCA_964242955.1 uncultured Rubrobacteraceae bacterium
TTGTGGGTGACGACGGCCCGGCTGGTGCGCGGGCAGGTGCTTTCCCTCCGCAACCGGGAGTATGTGCAGGCCGCGCAGGCTATGGGGGTTTCGGGGGTGAGGATAATGATCCGCCACATCTTTCCCAACGTCGTGGGGGTCCTGGTCGTACAGGCCACGCTCCTAACCGCCCTTGCGATCGGCCTTGAAAGCTCGCTCTCGTACCTGGGCGTGGGTATCCAGCCGCCCACGCCATCGTGGGGGAACCTGCTCGAAGATGCCCGCACCACCCTGACCCAGCAATGGTGGCTGGCCGTCTTCCCGCTTGTGATGATCGTGCTCACGGCCACCTGCGTAAACTTCATGGGCGACGGCCTGCGCGACGCCCTCGACCCGAAAGCGGTGAAGTAGAGAATATGGCGATGCTGGAAGTGAACGGCCTGAAGACGCACTTCTCGACCCAGGACGGCGTGGTGAAGGCGGTAGACGGGGTCTCCTACTCGCTGGAGCCGGGGGAGACGTTGGGGATCGTGGGCGAGTCCGGCAGCGGCAAGAGCGTCACCGCGCTCTCCGTTATGCAGCTCAATCCCAGGCCGCCGGCCTCGTATCCTGAGGGCGAGATCCTCTTCGAGGGCCAGAATTTGCTGGAGGTCCCCGAGAAGAGGATGCAGAGGATCCGGGGCAACGACATAGCCATGATCTTCCAGGACCCCATGACCAGTTTGAACCCCGTTTTCACCGTCGGCAACCAGATCCGCGAGGCCGTCCGCATCCACCAGGACGTCTCCAAGTCCGAGGCGCAGGAGAAGACCGTCCAGGTCTTGACGGACGTAGGCATCGCCAACCCCGAACGGCGCGCCAAGGAGTACCCGCACCAGTTCTCCGGAGGCATGCGCCAGCGGGCCATGATCGCGATGGCCCTCTCTTGCAACCCGAAGGTGCTCATAGCCGACGAGCCGACCACCGCGCTGGATGTCACGATCCAGGCCCAGATCCTGGAGCTGATGGTGGATTTGCAGGAGAAGTACGGCACCGCGATAGTGATGATCACGCACGACCTCGGCGTGGTCTCCCAACTGGCTGACAAGGTGATGGTCATGTACGCCGGCCGCGCCGTCGAGCGGGCGACCACCGACGACGTCTTCTACGACCCATTGATGCCCTACTCGTGGAGCCTGCTGCGCTCCCTGCCGCGCCTGGACACCGCGGGCGAGGTGAGGCTGCTGCCGGTGAAGGGGGCGCCGCCTTCCTTGATCTCCCTGCCCGATGGGTGCAACTTCAGCCCGCGCTGCCCGTTCGCCAGGGACGAGTGCCAGAAGGTGGACCCGGTCCTCGAGGAGAAGAAGCCGGGCCACGAGGCCGCCTGCGTCCTCTCGGTCGAGGAGATCGAGGCGGGCAAAGCCCGCGTGGACCAGGAGTTGGGGGTCGGAACGTGAGCGAGGCCGGCGGAGCCAACGCGAACGGGAGCCCGAACGGCCACTCCGGCGAGAACCTGCTGGAGCTCAAGAACCTGAAGATGCACTTCCCGATAAAGGCCGGCGTCCTCAGGCGCACGGTGGGCCACGTCAAGGCCGTCGACGGGGTGGACCTCGAGGTCCGCAAGGGCGAGACGCTGGGCCTGGTCGGCGAGTCCGGCTGCGGCAAGAGCACGCTGGCCCGGCTCGTCCTGCGCCTCTTGCAGGCCACCGAGGGGGAGGTCCTCTTCGAGGGCGAGGACATCCTGGGCTACGACCGCAAGCGGATGCTCGGCGTGAGGCGCAACATGCAGATCGTCTTCCAGGACCCCTACGCCAGCCTCAACCCCCGCATGAGCGTCGGCAACATCGTCGCCGAGCCCCTCAAGACGCACAAGGTGGACAACGATTCCTCGGGGGCGCGCAAGAAACGGGTGCAGGAGCTCTTGGAGGTGGTGGGGCTCAACCCGGAGCACTACAACCGCTACCCGCACGAGTTCTCCGGCGGCCAGCGCCAGAGGATCGGGGTGGCCAGGGCGATAGCCTTGAACCCGCGCCTGATCATCTGCGACGAGCCGGTGAGCGCTTTGGACGTCTCGATCCAGGCCCAGGTCGTCAACCTGCTCCAGGACCTCCAGAAGGAGTTCGACCTGACCTACGTCTTCATCGCCCACGACCTCTCGGTGGTCAAGCACATAAGCGATCGGGTGGCGGTGATGTACCTGGGAAAGATAGTGGAGGTCGCCGACCGTAGGGAGCTCTACGACCACCCCCGCCACCCGTACACCGCCTCGCTGCTCTCGGCCATCCCGGTCCCCGACCCGAGGGTCGAGCGCGAGCGCAGGCGCGTCGTCCTGACCGGCGACGTGCCGAGCCCGGCCAACCCGCCCAGCGGCTGCCACTTCCACACCCGCTGCCCGAGGGCGCAAGACCACTGCAAAGCCAACGAGCCGTCCCTGGAGCCGCAGGGAAGCGACGACCACCGCGCGGCCTGCTTCTTCCCGGTAAAGGACAACCAGAAGATAGAAGAGCCCGCCACCACCACGCCGTACCGCGTTGAATAGCCGTTAGCCGTTAGCCATTAGCTGTTAGCCGTTAGCTTCTCTGTGGCCGGAGTTTCGCGACCGCGAAAAGCGCCACTCGGGGCAAGCCGCCTGGACAGAGACGAACAAGAACAAGACCACCGCCCCGAGACGACTGGCTAACAGCTAAAGGCTAACAGCTAAAAGCCGCAAGCCGCGAAGCGGCTTGCTAGTACAATCTCTCCGTGTGGCAGAGCGTAGATAAGAAGGGTCGCCGGAGGGGTGCGGTGTTGTGGGCGCTTCTGTTCGTCGTGCTTTTGGTCTCTACGGCCGCCGTTGCCTTCTACGTAGGGCGTTCGCAGAGCCCGGCGATGTTGCAGGAGCGAGACCGGGAGAGCCTGGAGTTGTACGCCGAGGCGCTGGACGTGGTCAGGGACGACTACGTGGACCAGGGGGCCATCGACCCGGAAGAGCAGACCTACGGGGCCATCGAGGGGATGCTGGACACTTTGGGGGACGAGGGGCACACGCGGTTTCTTACTCCCGAAGAGCGGAAGCAGAACGAGCAGGATCTCTCGGGGACCTACGTGGGGATCGGGGTGCAACTCGAGGCCCGCGGGGACGACGTGGTGATATCTTCCCCCATCGAGGGCTCGCCGGCCGAAGAGGCGGGCGTGGAGTCGGGGGACGTGGTGGTGGCCGTGGACGGCGAGGACGTGCGCGACGAGGAGATCCCCGGCATCGTCTCGAAGGTCAAGGGCCCGGAGGGGACGATGGTCGAACTGGCGATCTCGCGGGACGGCGACCGGCGGTCCTTCGACCTGGAGCGCGCCAAGATAGACTCGCCCGTGGTCTCCTGGGCCCGCATCCCGGAGAGCGACGCGGCCCTCGTCCAGCTTTACTCGTTCTCCGACGACAGCTCGGAAGAACTCAGGACCGCTTTTGAGGAGGCGCGGGCCGCCGGCGCCGAACGGTTCGTGCTGGACCTCAGGGACAACCCCGGCGGACGTCTGGACCAGGCCGTCGAGACGGCCGGCTACTTCCTGGAGCCGGGGAGCACGGCCTACGTCCGCAAAGACGCCTCGGACGGGCGCGAGGAGGTGGAAGTCGAGGGGGACCCGGGCCTCACCGGCGCCCCGCTCTCCGTAATCGTCAACAAAGGCTCGGCTTCGAGCTCGGAGATCGTCGCCGGCGCCCTGCGGGACAACGACCGGGCGACCGTGGTGGGCCAGACGACCTTCGGCACGGGGACCGTCCTCTCCGAGTTCGAGCTGGACGACGGCTCGTCCGTCCTGCTCGGCGTCGCCGAGTGGCTCACGCCCGGCGGGGACTTTATCCGGGAGACCGGTATAGAGCCTGACGTGAAAGTCTCCCTCGGAGACGGCGACGCGGCGTTCTCCCCGGCAGACCTGCGCGGGATCTCCCAAAAAGAAGCGTTCGAGGGAGACCCGCAACTCCGCGCCGCCTTCGAAGAACTCCCGAGTCGGTAGCACCGGGCGCCGGACCGCCGGGGATGCACGAGAAATGGGGCTTCCCGGGTGTATGAATCATGGGCGCCATGTTCAGCGACGTTCCCCGTGGGGTAGTATGGGGGACGCCGGGACGAGAAGCCCGGCGTCCTTGTACGCGCGGAGAGGAAGGCTCAATGGGACTCGCGATCGTCGGCCTGCTTATTCTGGGGGTGATCGCGATTATCGCCATCCCCATCCTGGCCCGGGTCTTCGGCGAGGCGACCCGCCGAAACGAGAACCGCCCCGAGGGCGAGGGCCGCGACGAACCCCGGCCCGGCGACCGCGGCCCCGGACGGGAAGAGTAGCGGGCTCCTCCCTTCGGTCGTCGCGGCACGCTGCGCCCTGTCGGGCTCCGCTTTCAGCCCGGCGCTGCGCGCCTTTCAGCACGTCCCCTCCGGGGACTTTCAGCACGCAGCCTTCGGCTGCTTTCAGCTTTTTCGGTGGGCGGCGTGACCCGGGGCGTCGGGTATACCCTCGCCGCACAGCGCGGCCGAAATGGGTTCGCGCGCGAACCGGCGCGCCCCGAACGATCCCTGGCTGAAAGCGGAGCCCGACAGGGCGCAGCGTGCTGAGAGTGGAGGCCGAAGGCCGCAACGTGCTGAAAGCGGAAGCCGCAGGCTGTAGCGTGCTGAAAGCCCCGAAGGGGCGTGCCGCGACGACCGTAGGGAGGAGCTAGTCGAGCAGGTCGCGTAGTCCGGCGGCGTGGGGGCTGCTCTTGATCTTGGCCAGGGCGGTTAGCTGGATCTGCCGTATCCGTTCCCTCGTGACGTCGAAGCGTTCGCCGACCTCTTCGAGGGTTTTGGGCTGGCCTCCGGTGAGGCCGAAGCGGTACTCGAGCACCATGCGTTCGCGTTCGGGGAGGCTGCTCAGGGCCTCGCGCATTCGGGCTTTTAGCAGGGAGGATTTGGCGAGGTCGTGGGGGGATTCGGAGTCCTCGTCGGCTATAAAGTCGCCGAGCTCTGAGGAGTGGTCCTCGCCAACGGGGGTCTCCAGGGAGATGGAGCGGCGGGAGACGCGGCGGATGCGGACTATCTCCTCGGCATCCACTTCCATGATGCCGCCGACTTCCTCGTCGGTCGGGTCGCGGTTGAGTTGGGC
>CAXTDD010000252.1:0-5059 GCA_964242955.1 uncultured Rubrobacteraceae bacterium
CCTCCGCGGCGGTCCGGATCGCGCGCCGCAACTCGCCGGCGTCGGTGTCCTTGAGGAGGTAGCCGATGGCCCCGGCCTTCACCGCGCCCGCCACGGAGGCGTCCTCCAGCACGCTGGTGAGCGCGACCACCTCGACGTCGGGCAGCCCGGCCTTGATGTTCCTCGTGGCCTCAATGCCGTCCGTCCCCGGCATCACGAGGTCCATCAGGACGACGTCGGGCTCCAGTCGCCGGGCCAGGCGCAGGGCCTCCTCGCCGTCGCGGGCCTCGCCCACCACCTCGAGGTCCGGGTCCTGCGAGAGGTACATGCGCAGCCCCTGGCGCACCACGCCGTGGTCGTCGGTTATCAGGACGCGTATCGTCATGGCCTCTCCGACTTTAGTCCCGGATTATCCCTCGGACGAAGGCCCCCCACAACTTCTCTCCTTTCGCCCGATGCCCGTCTACCCACCGGCGGCTTTACTTCCGGCAGCAAACGACGAGAGGAGACGGGGATGCACAACCTTATCGAGTTCGAGGCGTGGCGCGCGCACCGCGAGGAGTTGGCGCAACAGATGGCGCGGGAACGCCTGGCGCTCCGGCTGAGGTCCGGACGCCCCAAGCCCCGAGCTCGGGGCGCCATCGCCGGCCTGATCCGGGGCCGCATCCCGGACAGGCCGCAGACGGCCGGGTAGGCCGAAACAGGGAGCAAAGGAGAAGACCATGCACGTGCAGATCGTCAACTTCGGCCTGAAGGGCCTCGCCGACGAGGACTACCGGGCGCATTGCGGGGCCATGGCCCCGGCCTTCGCGCACCTTCCCGGCCTCATCTCCAAAACGTGGCTGGCGAACGCGGAGACGAACACCTACGGCGGCGTCTACCTCTGGCGGGACCGGAGGGCGATGGAGGACTACAAGGTCTCGGATATCTACAAGGGGATGCTGGAGAACCCGCACTTCGACAACGTGACCGTCAGGGACTTCGCCGTCCTGGAGGGCCCCACGGGCGTCACGCGGGAGGCCAACGCGGGCCCCGTAGGCGCCGTCATCCTGCGGTAAACGGAGAACCCGGCAAGGAGACGTTCACCCATGAAACCCTCAAACGACACGAACCGGCCTGGCGGCCTCTTCGTTCCCCGGACGGGGATTGCGATGCGGGACGCCGTCGCCCTGCTGGGACGCCTGGCGGGAGACACGGGCTCTCTGGAAGCCTGGCTCCCGGAGATCCTCGAAGAGGCGGAGCGGGCCGACGACTGGTACGTGGCCCGCCGCCACGACGTCCCCGACGGGTCGCTCTCGATGCAGGTCTTCGTCTGGCCCGCGGGCACGGGGACCAGGATCCACGACCACTCCTCCTGGGGCGCCCTCCGCACCGTGGCCGGGTCCGTCCTGGAGGAGCGCTACGAGCGCCTCGACGACGGCACCGTTCCAGGGCACGCGCGGCTGCGCAGGATCTGGAAGCTGCCGTGGAGCAGGGAGGACGGGACCTCGACGGTCCTGCCCTACGACGGCGGCATCCACAGGATCTCCAACCGCGGCCAGACGACGGCGGTCACCGTCCACCTGTACGGACCCCGCGAGGAGGTAGACGGCCGCGATTACGATCCGTCCCGCGACTACGTCTGCGACCGCCGCGACCCGGAGCCGGACTTCGCGGCGATCGGCGAAGGAGCAGGTAATGATACGAACTCAGCATAGGTCCGGCCACTCAGTATCCGTGCGGGACCTCTCGGCCGGGGACGAGGAAGGGCTGCGGGCCATGTTCCGCCGGCTCTCGCGGGAGACGATCTACCGCAGGTTCCTCATGCCGTACCCACGGGTCCCCGAGTCTCTGGCGATCCACCTCGCGCGCCACACGAACGGCCGGTCGCTCGTCGCGGTGGCGGACGGCGGGATCGTCGGCCACGCCATGTACGCCGGGGAGGCCGGCGGCGAGGCCGAGGTGGCGATCGTGGTGGAAGACGAATGGCAGTCCGAAGGCATCGGGAAGCTGCTCCTCGCGGAGCTCGCCCGCAAGGCGACCGGACGGGGCACCCAGACCTTCACGGCCTCGGCGCTCGGGGAGAACCGGCGCGTCCTCGGCCTCGTGGACGCTGTCTTCGCCGGGGCCCGGTACAAGTTCAGGGACGGCTCCTACGAGATCCGCATGCCCCTGCGCGGGCTCAAGTCGCCGGTGGGACCCGGGACTACAGGGATCCAACCCGCCGCATAAGGGCACCCAACGAAGGGAGGAGGCGCGCCACCACAGAGACGCCGATACAGATCGCAACGCAAAGACAGGTACAACGGGACAGCAGAGGAGAGAAGCGTGACCACGCGGGAGATAGACCAGGAAAGGGCGGAGGCTTTCGCCGAGCGGATGCTCGGCGTGGTGAACGGGGCGTCCGTGGCGCTGATGACGTCGGTCGGCCACAGGACCGGCCTCTTCGACGCCATGTCGGGGCTCGTCCCGTCCACCAGCAACGAGATAGCTGATGCCGCGGGCCTCAACGAGCGCTACGTCCGCGAGTGGCTGGGCGCCATGGTGACCGGCGGCATCGTCGAGCACGATCCCGAGGACGCAACATATAGCCTCCCGCCCGAGCACGCGGCCTGGCTCACGAGGGCGGCCTCGCCGGACAACATAGCCGTCACGGCCCAGTGGATACCGTTGCTCGGGTCCGTCGAGGACGAGGTCGTCGAGAGCTTCGAGAAGGGCGGCGGGGTCCCGTACGCGGCCTACCCGCGCTTCCACGAGGTGATGGCCGAGGAGAGCGCCCAGACCGTGGTGGCGGCCCTGCCGGGCTCGATCCTGCCGCTGGTGCCCGGGCTTACCGAACGTCTGGAGGCCGGCATCGACGTGCTCGACCTCGGCTGCGGCAGCGGTCGCGCCCTCAACCTCATGGCGGGCACCTACCCCAACAGCCGCTTCACCGGCTACGACTTCTCCGAGGAGGGCATCGCCCGCGCCCGCGAAGGGGCCGCGGAGAAGGGCCTCACCAACGTCCGCTTCGAGGTCAGAGACGTCGCGAAGCTCGACGAGACGGACGCCTACGACCTCGTCACCACCTTCGACGTCATCCACGACCAGGCCCATCCGGCCGCGGTGCTCGCGGGGATCTCCAGGGTCCTGCGTCCCGACGGCGACTACCTGATGCAGGACATCGCCGGCTCGAGTTACGTCCACAACAACCTCGACCATCCCCTCGGGCCGCTCATGTACACCATCTCGACCATGCACTGCATGACCGTCTCGCTCGCCCAGGGCGGCGAGGGGCTCGGCGCGATGTGGGGCGAGGAGAAGGCCACCGAGATGCTCAACGAAGCCGGCTTCACGAACGTCAAGGTCGAGCAACTCCCCCACGACTTCATAAACAGCTACTACATCGCCAGGAAAGGCTGACGCCCGAACGGCGCAGTGCCGGAGAGCGAAACCAGAAGAGCGCCCGGCGATTCCTCCACGATGGAGGACGCGGCGAAGGAGTGGTGGGACCTCGTGCGCCCTAGCCCGGGTAGGTTAGGAAACCCACCTCGCCGGAGGCGACGGTGTCCTCGCCGCGCCGCGCGTACACCTCGAAGGTGTAGAGTCGTCCCTCAGCGGTGTTTTCGGCATCCACCGTCCGGCCCCCGACCCGCAGCACGTCGTCCAGAAAGACCATCCCCGAGAAGCGGCTGCGGAAAGTCTTTACGTAGCCGTGGTCCAGGTAGGGGGAGAACAGGAGGCCCATCGTGGCGACCGTGAGCATGCCGTGGGCTATGACGCCGGGGAGGCCCGCCTCCTCGGCGGCCTCGTCCGCGAGGTGGATCGGGTTGGAGTCCCCGGAGGCTTCGGCGTACCGGCGGAGTTGGACGCGGTCTATCGGGGGGAGCGTCCGTTCCTCCAGCTCGTCGCCGGGCTTCCAGTCAGGGGGGTTGGTCATGCCAGGATACCCTTGCGCACGGACTCCGTGACGACGACGGTGTCGTTGGCGGTGAAGACGCGTGTCCCGTCCAGATCTTCGCCCGTCCGCTCGAAGAGCAGGAAGCCGAGCAGGCCGCGGCGGCTGTGCTTGTCGTAGGAATCTTTGAGCTCCAGGCGGCAGAGAACCTCGTCGCCGACGAGGAGCGGGCGCCCGTAAGAGATGCGGAACTCGCCGTGGATCAGGCCAGCGGAGGGAAGCTCCAGTCCCTCTATCCGGCCGTAGTCGAAGGTGCGCGGGAAGGTGGGCGGCGCGAGGAGCCGACCGTAGCGGCTCTTTTTCGCCATCTCCTCGTCCCTGTAGAGCGGGCTCGGGTCGGCGATGGCCTCGGCGAAGCGGCGGACGGCCTCCCGCTCGACGGTGTTCGTTACCGGCGCGGACCTCTCTCCGACGAGCGCTTCGTAGAGCACTAGTCCCTCGGCCCACCGGCGACGTAGAGGACCTGCCCGCTGACGAACGAGGCCTCCTCCGAAGCAAAGTACAAGACCGCGGAGGCCACGTCCTCGGGCCACCCGCCGCGGCCGACGGGGATGCTCTTCACGCGCTCGGCGACGAAGTCGTCGAAGTCCACGCCGAGGCGGGCGGCGGTCTCGCGGGTCATATCCGTCTCTATAAAACCCGGGGCTACCGCGTTGGCCGTGACGCCGTAGCGCCCCAGCTCCAAGGCCAGGGTCTTCGTGAAACCCTGGATGCCGGCCTTGGCCGCCGCGTAGTTGGCCTGGCCGCGGTTGCCGAGGGCGGAGGTTGATGAGACGTTGACGATCCTGCCGTAGTTCCTTTCGACCATGTGCCTCTGGGCCGCCCGGCTGCAGAAAAACGCCCCCGACAGGTGGACGTTGATGACGCTCCTCCAGTCCTCGTCGGTCATCTTGTAGATGAGGTTGTCCTTCGTGATCCCGGCGTTGTTCACCAGGACATCGAGGCGACCGTACCTCTCCACGATCTCCCCCACCGCGTTCTCGATCTCCGTGCGGCTCGTGACGTCCACCTTCGCCGCGAACGCGTCCATCCCCTCGCCCACGAGCCGCCGCGCCGTGGCCGCGGCCCCGTCCAGGCCCACGTCCGTCAGGCAGACCCGCGCCCCCTCGCGGGCGAACCGCCGCGCTATCGCCTCCCCGATCCCACGCCCAGCCCCCGTAACCA
>CAXTDD010000253.1:0-5054 GCA_964242955.1 uncultured Rubrobacteraceae bacterium
TTCGACCTCCCGGTACACCTGCACACCCACGACACCGGCGGCGGCCAGCTCGCGACCTACCTCGCGGCGGTCGAGGCGGGCGTGGACGCGGTGGACGGCGCCGCGGCGCCCATGTCGGGGATGACCAGCCAGCCTTCCCTGGCCGCCATCGTCGCGGCGACGGACCACACCGACCGCGAGACCGGCCTCTCGCTCGACGCTCTGGGCGACCTGGAGCCCTACTGGGAGGCGGTCAGAGGTTTGTACGCGCCTTTCGAGGCGGGCCTGAGCTCCCCGACGGGCACCGTGTACCGGCACGAGATCCCCGGCGGCCAACTCTCGAACCTGCGCCAGCAAGCCGTGGCCCTCGGCCTCTCCGGGCGCTTCGAAGAGCTGGAGAACCTCTACGCCCGCTGCGACGACCTGCTGGGCCACCTCGTCAAGGTCACGCCGACGAGCAAGGTCGTCGGCGACCTCGCCCTCTACCTGCTCTCCGCGGAGATAGACCCGGAAGACCTCGAAGCGGACCCCGCCTCCCACGACCTGCCGGAGAGCGTCATAGGCTTCCTGCGCGGCGACCTTGGCGAGCCCCCGCGCGGATGGCCCGAGCCGTTCCGCTCCCGCGCGCTCGAAGGGCGGCAAGAGGGGAACGACAGTAGCGGACCCGAAGAAGACGGCGCCGCCGCCTCCACGGTCGAAGGGCGCCGGGCGCGGCTGAACCGGTTGATGTTGCCGGGACCCGCCGCCGAGCAGGCGGAGGCCGAGGAGCGCTGGGGGGACGTCTCCGTAGTTCCGACCCGGGCGTTCCTCTACGGCCTCCAGACCGGGGAGGAACTCGCGGTGGATCTCGAACCCGGCGTCCGGCTCTACGTCCAACTGGAGGCGGTCACGGACGCTGACGACCGGGGCATCCGCACCCTGCTGGTCCAGCTCAACGGCCAGCAGCGCCCCATCGACGTCCCCGACCGCTCGCTGGAGCCCGAAGTCCCGGCCCGCGAGAAGGCCGACCCGGCGGACGACCACCAAATCGCGGCGCCCATGACCGGCATCGTGACCCTCGCGGTCGACGAGGGCGAAGACGTAGAGGCCGGAGACCCCATCGCCACCATAGAAGCGATGAAGATGGACTCGTCCATCAGCGCCCCCGCCGGCGGCACGGTCGAGCGGCTCGCCGTCGCCTCCGGAACCAACGTCGAGACCGGCGACCTTATCGCCGTGCTCGCCCGGGACTAAACGCCGCCGGCGGCGGCCGGGACGTCCGCGAGACCCGCGAACCAGACCCGCTTTCGCCGCCCCAAAGGCCGCTTTCCATCATTGTTGGAAAAGCGCGTTTCGCCCGTCTTTTGCCCCGCCATTCCAACCACGTAGGAACCTGCGGGCGACTTTTTGACGGTTCTGTCGGGGGCGGATAGCATCGGTTCTGGGAGAGGGGAATACGGGCTCCAGTCAAGAGGAGTTGTCTCTGCGATGGGTGAGAAACACAAAGTACGCTTCGATCCGGTAGACATAGAGATAGAGGTGGACGAGGACGAGACGGTTCTCGACGCGGCCTTCAGGCATGGTGTCATGCTGATGCATGGCTGCAAGGAGGGCCAGTGCTCGGCATGCAAGTCGTTCCTGCTCGACGGCGACCTGGAGATGGACCGCTTCTCCACCTTCGCCCTCAACGAGACCGAGGAGGAAGAGGGCTACGTCCTGCTGTGCAAATCCCACGCCTACAGCGACCTCGACGTCGAGCTCCTCAGCTACCACGAGGACATGCTCGATACGGGCATACCCATTCAGCTCGTCTACGGTGAGGTCGAGGAGATAGAAGACCTTACCCACGACATAAAGAAGCTCGTCGTGAAGCTCGTGGACCCGCCCGAGATGAACTTCAAGCCGGGTCAGTACGCGGAGCTCTACATCCCCGGCTCCGAGACCCACAGGGCCTATTCGATGGCGAACACCCCCGAATCCGACGAGAAGGCCGAGTTCATCATCAAGATCTACCCCGGCGGGCGCTTCTCGGGGATGCTCGACGGGGAGTTGTCCGTCGGGGAGAAGATGAAGATGAAGGTCCCGTTCGGGATGTTCATGCTGCACGAGAAGTCCGACGGGGACGTCGTGTTCATCGGGGGCGGGTCGGGGATGGCCCCGATCTGGTCGATCCTGAACCACATGGTCGAGAAGGGCATCGACCGCAAGGCGACCTTCTACTACGGCGCCCGTACCGAGGAGGACCTCTTCTACCTCGACGAACTGGCGGAGATGGAGAACAAGCTGCCGAACTTCCGGTTCGTCCCGGCCCTCTCGGAGCCCGATGAGGACGGCGACTGGGACGGGGAGACGGGCCTCATCACGGACGTGGTCGAGCGTTTGGAGGACGACCTCAGCGGCGCCGAGGCGTACCTGGCAGGCCCGCCGCCCATGATCGACGCGGCGCTGCCGGTCTTGCACGCGATGGGCGTGGCAGAGGACAGCATCTACTTCGACAAGTTCACCACGACCGGGGAGGAAGAAGGGTCCGGGGAGAAAGAGGAGAGCGGCCCCAGCTTCCCCGGGATGGCCGGATAGACCCGGCCCGCCGGTACGCGAAGACGCAGTCCAGGAGAGGAGGCGCACCCGGCACGAGGGTTCCGTACGGACAGCAACGCGGCCAAACAGCGAGAGGAGGTTGCCGCTCCGTGACCGAGGAGAAGGCAATAACACAAGAGGAAAAGGCAATAACCCAAGGAGTGGGGCGTGGGGAGAGGAGCCTGCCCCCCATCAGGTTGACCGACGCGGAGGCCGGGGCGGCCGAGTTCGCCGGCTCCGACAGCCGCGCCTACAACTACTTCGAGCCGAAGAAGCGCAGGGCCAGCCGTTACGAAGACGTCACGGTCGACGTGCAGCCTGACCCCGAGAAGTACCTCACGCAGGGTTGGATCCTGGGCTGGGCCAACGGGGATCTCGGCTACGACCCCAACTGGACGGACATAAAGTCGTCCGACTGGCACCGCTTCCGCGATCCGAACGAGGAGTGGGAGAAGACCTACTACATCAACAACTCCAACTCCGTCCGCCAGATCCAGCAGAGCATCCAGGACGCCAAGTCCGAGAACGTCTTCGAGGACTGGAACGAGGATTGGCTCCCCATCCTGGCCAAGCACGTGAGCGCCTGGTCCCACGCCGACCACGGCCTCGGCATGTACGTCTTCATGCCGGCCCAGCGCGCCGCGATGAGCAACATGCACAACAACGCCATCGCCGTCAACTGCATGCACAAGCTCCGCACGGCCCAGGACATCCTGCTCTACAACCTGGAGCTGGACGAGATCTTCGGCGACGAGTTCGACGGCTCCGTCCACCAGGAAGTCTGGCTGAACGACCCGGCCTGGCAGGGCGCGCGCGAGAACGTCGAGCGCATCATGAACGCCAAGGACTGGGCCGAGACGGTCTTCGCCTCGAACGTGGTCTTCGAACCGCTGGTGGGCGAGCTCTTCCGCAGCCAGTTCGTGCTGCGCTTCGCCCCACCCAACGGGGACTTCCTGACGCCCTCGATCGTCGGCGTCAGCGAGCGCGAGTTCAACGACCGCGACCTCCGCTACACGGTGGACATGATGAAGGACATGTTAGAAGACGAGGAACACGGCGACGAGAACCGCGAGCTCATGCAGCAGTGGCTCGAGACCTGGGTGCCGTACAGCCTGGCCGCGGCCAGAGGCATGGAGCCCATCTGGTCCGAACCGGAGGTGAAGCCGGTTGACTTCGAGACGTCCTTCGGGCGGGCGAGGAACCGGTTCGAGGAGATCCTGTCGGATCTCGGTCTGCAGGTACCCCAGGAGGTGAAGGCGTGACCGGAGGCACCGAAGAGAGGTTCAAGAACGACCGCACGGCGTCCAACAGGGCCGGCGTAACGCTCAGCGCGGGCGTCGAGGGCAACATCATCGCCGACGTCATGGGCGAGAAGGAGGGGGTCGAGGTCACCAAGTACCCGGCCATGATCCGGATAGACGCCAACGACAAGCTTGAGTTCGACATGGACGAGATAGCCGAGGCCCTCGGCGAGGAAGACTTCACCACCAGCGACTTCGAGATAGAGACCTCGACCCACTACGGCCGCATGGTCCGCCTCGACGACAAGGTGCTCCTCTTCGCCAACCCCGAGGACGCCGCCGCATACCTCGGCTTCGAACCCCCGCCCGACGACGAACCACAGCTACCCGGCTGAGGGGCAACCAGCGGCACGACGCGGGAGGGCGGCCCTATCCACGGCCGCCCTCTTCGTTCGGACTTCGAGGTGCCGCCTCTTCGCGGAAGGAGCCAGAGATGCTCGGGGATTCTCCGGACGGCAGACCCCCACCCAGGGAGTTCGGCAAGCGCACCCTGAAAGCGGGACGCCTGCTCCACATGTCCCGCGAGAGCGGGATAGAGGAGCCGTGGAGCAACATCGCCCTCGCCGTCTGCGCCTTCGAAGAGCTCCACACCAAGGACGGCTGGGAGTACCTCCTGACCAACCGCCGGGATATAGAGGACATAGCAGACGTCTACGCGAAGGCGCGGACGCCGGAGGAGTTCAGGGAGGAGTTGCTGCTGTTGAAGAGGCGGGACCTGGACGGGTAAGGCTCTGAGGCTTCAGGTTTCAGGGATGCCGGGAGGAGCGCGCTCGCGGTCCCCGCGGCCCTCTAGTCCGGCCCCGTCGGTCGGGGGTTTCCGACAATATTGGAAACGCGGGCGCGTTGTTGCCGCGGGTTGCGGGATGAACATATAATGACCGCTGCTGCAACCTTGGGAAAGGAGGTGGTCGTTCAGGGGATTCGCGTAGCCTTCGGGGCTCGATCAAGCCACGCTTGCTTGCTCGAAACATGTGTAGGTATCGGGGATGCGTCCGGTGGTGGGGAGAGGCGCGTCCGACTGGGAGAGGAGATCTCTTGTACGAGAAGGACGGCGAGAAGTATTTCGTGGTGGACGGCCACGTCCACTACTGGGACGCGAGCCCGGAGAACACGACCAACAGGTACGGCGAGGGGTTCATAAGCTGCTTCTACGACTACCACAAGAACCTCAGCCCCGAAGAGTACGTGTGGGACTACGACAAGTACCGCAAGTACTCC
>CAXTDD010000254.1:0-5001 GCA_964242955.1 uncultured Rubrobacteraceae bacterium
CCACCGTGACGGCCACCGACGCAGAAGGTGCGGCGGCCACCGACACCGTCGATGTCACCGTCTCCGCGCCCGCCCCGGGGGACACGACCAAGCCCATCGTCCGGGGCCTCGCGCCGAGGGACGGATCTTCGATCCGCGACCGCACCCCGATGGTAGAGGCGATCGTCAGGGACGGGGGCACCGACCTCGCCAAGTCCGACCTCCAACTCTACGTGGACGGGCGGCGGCGGGCGTCGTTCGCCTACGACAGGGAGGAGGATCGCCTCAGGCACGCCTCCGGGCGGCTCTCTTACGGGTCGCACTCGGTGAGGGTGGTCGCCACCGACGACGCGGGCAACCGCGCGGTCGAGGCGTGGACCTTCAGGGTGGTGAGGGGAGGATAGGGCGATGGAGGCCGCGACGACCGAAAGGGGACGCGGGGAGCAATCCTCGCGCCCCCGCTCGCCTGTCCGAAGTACTGTGAGAAAGAATGTGCTTCTCCAAAGCCGCCTTCGTAAGGCAACCCCCGGACGGCTCGGGAGGAGACGGGTTCCGTGAACGGTTTTAGGACCGTACTGTTGGTGGCGGCGCTGGCCGGGATGGCCGTCCTGTCGTCGCTGCCGGGAGGGGCGGCGCAGGGGGCGACCAAGACTTACGTCGTGGATGCGGTGGATAATGGCGGAAGCCGGTTCGTGTCGGCGGACAACGGTACGTCCGAGATCACGGTCGAGGTCGGCGACACGGTCCGATGGGAGTTCGACCAGGCCACGATGGGCCACAACCTCAAGAACAATAGCCAAAACTGGAGCATCAACCAGTACCGCGACCCCGGTGGGGCGGCCGTCGAATACACCTTCACCAAGACGGGCGAGTACGATTACATCTGCACCCTGCACAACGGGATGACCGGCATTGTCAACGTCGTCCCCGACGCCCCCAACGGGGCGCCGACGGCAGATCCGATGGTGGACCCCAGGTCAGGCCCGGCCCCGCTGTACGTGCACTTCGAGGCACGGGCCTCTGACCCCGACGGAGACCCGCTGACCTACCGTTGGGACTTCGGTGACGGCTCCCCGGTCTCCACCGCCGACCACGCCCACCACAACTACACGGAGCCGGGCAGCTACAATGCCTCGCTCAAGGTCTCTGACGGCAAGGGCGGCGAGTTCAACCGCTCGTACCAGATCTCCGTCTCCGCCAACGGCCAGGCGCCGACCGTGACCGGCGCGGCCAACCCCACCACGGGCGACGCGCCGCTCTCGGTCACCTTCATGGCGAACGGACAGGACCCCCAGGGCGACGAGCTCTCCTACTCCTGGGACTTCGGAGTTGCCGACACCGAGGCGGACAAGGCCACCGGCAACAGGGTCTCTTACCGGTACGAGCAGCCCGGCGATTACACCGCGACCGTGACGGCGCGGGACCCTGGCGGCAACGAAGGCACGGATACCGTCCAGGTTACGGTCAAAGGCGACACCGCGCCACCGGCGTCTCCCGAGATAGAAGCACTGGCGGATCCCGCCTCCGGCGAGGCCCCGCTGGAGGTCGCGTTTTCGACGCGCCTGACGACCCGCGGCGAGGTGAAGCCGTTAGAGGGCGGTCCCGCCGAGTACGCCGGCGTCGGGGGGACGGCCGAGCTGTCCCGCTCCCGCGACGAGACGGTGGGCACGGTCCACATCGAAGGCCTCAAAGAGAACGCTGAGTACGAGGCGCGTATCCACACCGAGCCCTGCTCCTCCAACCAGGGTGGCCCGATCTTCAGGTTCGACGAGGGCCAGCCGGAGGGCGCGCCGGGGAACGAGATCCGTATGCCCTTTACCGCGGACGGCATGGGTATGGGCATGGGCGTGGCCTCAGACAAGCGGCGTGCCGGCGGGAAGGCCGTTTCGGTCGTGGTCCACGACCTGGCCGACGACAGGCGCGTGGCCTGCGCCACCCTGGTGCCCGACCCGGCGGACCTGACGTACTCCTGGGACTTCGACGGCGACGGCGACGAGGACTCGACCGGGCCGGACCCCACCCACACCTATGCCGCCCCCGGGACCTACACCGCGAAATTGACCGTCTCCAACGCGAAGGGTGGAGAGCCCGTCTCCGACACGGTGGCCGTCGACGTCGGCGCGGTGAACGAGCCGCCGGACACCGAGATCACCGCGGGCCCGACCGGCACCACGAAGCACCCCACGGCCTCCTTCTGGTTCCTCTCCTCCGAGCCCGGGGAAGGGGCCGGATTCGAGTGCTCCCTGGACGGGACGGAATTCTCCGACTGCTCCGCCCCGAAGGGCTACGAGGACCTTTCGGGCGGCACGCACACCTTCAGGGTGCGCGCCGTGGACGCCGCCGGCAAGGCGGACGAGAGTCCGGCCTCGAGCACCTGGACCGTAGACGCCGTGAGACCCTCCGTCAGCGGCCTGAGCCCGAGGGCCGGCTCGACCACCCGAGACCGCACGCCCACCATTCAGGCATCGGCGAAGGACTCTCAGGCAGATCTCGCCAAGAGCGACGTCAGGCTCTACCTGGACGGCCGGAGCGTCGGTACCTTCGCCTACGACCGGACGAGGAACCTGCTCCGTTACGTCCCGACGAAGCCACTCTCCTACGGCCCCCACACCGTCAGGGTGACCGCCACAGATGCCGCGGGGAACACGGCCACGGGGACGTGGCGCTTCGCGGTTGGGAGGAGCTAGGATCGTCGCCCCGCGCCGACGGACGCGGATACGAAACTCTCGCCGGCCGCGTCTCGGGGGATCGCGTCGGGGAGACCGGATCCCGCGGCGGCGGAGAAGAACGCCGGTAGGGGCGATCCGCACGTTGACGGCGCATACCGGCCCTGATTTAATCGTTTAACATGGGCGATGCGCGATCATGAGCGAGTCCGGGCGTTTCAAAGTATCGTACAACGGCTCGGCGGGCAAGATACTCGAGCTCATCCGTACCGGCCGGGCGAGGACCCGCACGCAGCTCGCCGAGATCACGGGCCTGACCAGGGCGACGGTCTCCCAGAGGGTCGACGCCCTGGTAGCCAGGAGCCTGGTCTACGAGACGAACGAAGGGGTCTCCACCGGAGGGCGCCCGCCCACCGTCCTGGCCTTCAACAAGGAAGCGGGCGTGGTGCTCGCCGCCGATTTCGGGGCCACGCACTGCAGGCTGGCGGTCGCGGACCTCGGGGGCATCCCGATAGTGGAGTCGGTCGCGGAGCAGGACATCTCCCACGGTCCGGAGGTCGTGTTGGGCTGGGTGGAGGAGAGGTTCGCGGAGCTTCTGGCGGAGGCCGGGCGCGAGAAGGCCGAAGTGTGGGGCGTGGGCGTCGGGGTGCCGGGTCCGGTGGACTTCGCCGCCGGCAAGGCCGTCAGCCCGCCCATCATGCCCGGCTGGGACGGCTACTCCATACCGGGCCACTTCAAGGAGCGCTTCGGCGACGTGCCCGTCCTCGTGGAGAACGACGTCAACATCATGGCGTTCGGGGAGCACCGGATGAACTGGCCCGATTGGGAGCATTTCCTCTTCGTCAAGATCGGGACGGGGATCGGGTGCGGCATCGTGGTCGGGGGGCACATCCACAGGGGCGCGCGGGGCGCCGCCGGCGACATAGGGCACATCAGGATCAGCGGCCACGACGAGGCCGTCTGCCGGTGCGGGAACGTCGCGTGCGTCGAGGCCGTGGCGGGCGGCTGGGCCCTGGCGCGGCAGTTGACCAGCGTGGGCGTACCCGCGGGTGATGCCAGGGACGTCGTTGCCCTCGTCAGGGCCGGCAACCCGACGGCGTCCAGGCTCGTCCGGACGGCCGGCGAGCTGGTCGGCGAGGTGCTGTCCAGCTCGGTGAACTTCTTCAACCCGGGCGTGATCGTGATCGGGGGCGATTTGGCCCTGGCGCACGAGCAACTCTTCGCCGGCATCCGCTCGGTCGTCTACCAGCGTTCTCTGCCGCTCGCCACCCGCCATCTGCAACTCGTCCCGTCGGAGCTCGGCGACCGGGCCGGCATCTTCGGGGCCGCGATGATGGTCACGGAACACGTCCTGCGCCCCGGCACGATCGAGGCCATAGTCGCGGGAGACCGAACGGGCCCGATCTCTTAGAGCTGTTAGCTGTTAGCTTTTAGCCTTTTGGACTTATGGATGGACGCTTCGAAGGGGCTCAACCCCTTCGCAAACCGATCCAGCGATCAGCTATCGGCTTCCTCGGGGCCACCGGACACCGCGGCTCTCGCAAAGGTTTCGAGCCTGCGCAACGCAGCCCGTTCGTCTTCGATGCGTCGGCCAGGGGCCGAGAAGCTGCATGCTAAAGGCTAACAGCTAATCGCTAAAAGCTAACAGCTAACGGCTAACAACTCCTCCGCCATCCCCCGAGGTTCCGCTTCTTGAGTATGGCGTCGAACTTGAGGGCCTTCGCCTTCGGGCAGAAGTTGGCCGGGCGCGCGCCGGTGTCGGTGTACTCGGCGGCAAGCACCGCTTTGTCCTGGCGGACGAACGGGCTCATCCGGGCGCACCAGCCCTGGTCGAAGCAGTCCTCCGTGATGGCGAAGTCGAAGTAGTTCACGAGGCCGCCGACCTGGGCTGGATCGTTCTTCATCGCGATGGAGAGGCCGCGGCTGTGGGCGGCCCGCGCCAGGAACCTGTTGTAGCGGAGTTGCTGGGCGGCCGTGAGCTTGAAGCCCGTCTTGTTCTGGTAGTTATCCATGTTGTCCGGCTCGACGGCGTCGAAGCCTTTCCTCTTGCACATGTCCATCCTGGCGCCCATGATGGGGCCGAGGGCGCCGAGCTTTCGGATGTCGAGCCACCGCTCCCCGGGCCAGCCGTCGTAGGCGTCGCCGAGCACGCTTTTCGGGAACCTGTTTTTGTCCGGCCTCCAGTTCTCCCAGCTCCCGACGCTGATGTAGCAGATGGCTTTGGCGCCGCCGCGGTGGACCCTGGCTACCGTCTGCGGGCTGGTGTCGAAGCCGTCGAGGTCGTAGGCGTCCACGTTCAGGATGGTCCCCGGCTGGCTGGAGAGCTGCCACTGCCAGCTCGTGCCGGGCCCGGGCC
>CAXTDD010000255.1:0-4993 GCA_964242955.1 uncultured Rubrobacteraceae bacterium
CTGCAGGCCCTCGCGCGCGGCCTCTTCGTCTTCGCCCGCGAGGAGGCTGTAGAAGACGGTGGCCTGGGCGAGGTCCGGGCTCACCCGGACGCCCGTTACCGTCACGAGCCCCTGGATGCGGGGATCCGAGAGGCCGGCGAGCTCTTCGCCCGCTATCTCCTTGAGTTGGGACTCGACCTTGCGCGTCCGGTCGCTCATATTACGCTCTTCATTACAGCTTCACGAACTCCTCGCGCCAGTCGGCGATCATGATCTCGTCGTAGTTCAGGAGCATGCGCCGGACCTCCTCCCTCTTCTCCTCGGCAGCACCCCGGGAGACCGCGGCGAGCGAGAGCTCCAACGTGGCCCGCTGCCAGAAGTCCTGGTTGCCGGACTCGACGATGGAGACGTTCTTGCGGCGCAAACGGTCCCGTAGGGAGCGGACCGTCTGGCGCTTGTCCTTCAGGCTGGAGGCGAACGGCAGGTCCAGCTCCAGCCTCACGTTGCAGAACAATAGACGAGGTTACCTTGGGACCTCGATGATCTCGAAGAACTCCAGGACGTCGCCCTCCTTGACGTCGTCGAAGTTCTCGATGCCGATGCCGCACTCGAAGCCCTCTCTCACAGAGCGAACGTCGTCCCGGAAACGCTTCAAGGAAGCGACGTTGCCCTCGTAGACGACGGTGCCGTCGCGCACCAGACGGACGCGGTTGTTGCGGAAGATCTCGCCGCTCGTCACCATGCAGCCGGCGACCACGCCGGCGCTCGGGGTGCGGAAGGTCTGGCGCACCTCTGCGGTGCCCGTCTCCTGTTCGCGCTCCTCGGGGGCGAGCATGCCGCGCATGGCGGCCTCGATCTCCTCCAAGGCCTTGTAGATCACGTCGTAGGTCCGGATCTCGACGCCCTCACGCTCGGCGACCTGCTTGGCCGTGTTCGTCGGCCTCACGTTGAACCCGAGCAGGATGCCGTCGCTGGCGGACCCGAGCATGACGTCCGAGTCCGTCAAGGCGCCGACCCCGCTGCGCACGATGTTCACGCGCACCTCGTCGGTCGAGAGCTTGGCGAGCGCCTCCTTCAAGGCCTCGACGGAACCGGCCACGTCCGCCTTGATGACGAGGTTGAGGTCCTGCATCCCGCCCTCGCCGAGCAGGTCTTCGAGCGAGCGGCGCGAGCCGCCCTGGGCGAGCTCCTGACGGCGGAGCTTCTCCTCGGCCTGCTGGGCGCGGTCGCGGGCGAGCCTCTCGTGCCCGACGACCTCGAAGCGGGTTCCCGCCTCGGGCACGCCGGAGAGGCCCAGGATCTCGACCGGGGTGCCGGGGCTTGCGTCCTTGACCCGCTTGCCGGTGTAATCCAGCATCGCCCGCACCCGCCCGTAGGCCGTGCCCGCGAGCACCACGTCGCCCTTGTTGAGCGTCCCGCGGCTCAGGAGCAGCGTCGCCACGGGGCCGCGGCCCGGGTCCCGCTCGCCCTCGACCACGTAACCGCTGGCCGGGGCGTTCGGGTTCGCCTTGAGGTCTTCGAGTTCGGCTACCACCAGGATGTTCTCCAGGAGGTCGTCGATGCCCTCGCCGGTCTTGGCGGAGACGGGCACGGTCACGGTCTCGCCGCCGTAGGCCTCCGGCATCAGGCCCCGCTCGGAGAGCTCGCCCAGTACCCTGTCCTGGTTGGCGTTGGGGACGTCGATCTTGTTGAGGGCGACGACCATCGGCACACCGGCAGCCTGGGCGTGCTCGATCGCCTCCTGGGTCTGGGGCATGATGCCGTCGTCGGCGGCGACCACGAGGACGACGATGTCCGTCACCTTGGCACCGCGGGCGCGCATCTCCGTGAAGGCCTCGTGGCCCGGGGTGTCGATGAACGTGACCTTGCGGCCGTCGCTCTCGACCTGGTAGGCGCCGATGTGCTGGGTGATGCCTCCGGCCTCGCCCGACTGCACGTTCTCGTGCCGCATGCGGTCGAGAAGGCTCGTCTTGCCGTGGTCCACGTGTCCCATCACCGTTACGACGGGTGGCTTCTCCTCGAGGTCGGCCGGGTCATCGTCCGGGAGGACCTCCTCGGGCGCGGGCTCCTCGACGGCCCCGATCTCGACCTTCATGCCGAGCTCCTCGGAGATGAGCTCGATCTCCTCGATGGAGAGCGTCTGGGTGAGCGTCTTCATCTCGCCGAGGCCCATGAGGACCTGGATGATCCTGGTCGGAGGAACACCCAGGGCGTCGCCGAGATCCTTGACGGTCGCACCCGGCTCAACGCGCACCCCGGCGTCGCCGGCCTCTTCCTCCTCCCCCGCGGCGGGCTCGGGCTCGCGCGGGGCGACGGGTGCCGCGGCAGGGCGGGAGCCCCGGTTTCTGGCGCTCGCGTCGATCACGACCCGGCGGCGCTTCTTCTGGTTGCGGGACTTTTTCGTGTCCGAGACGGGCTTCTCGGCCGGAGCCTCCTGGATCGTGGCCCCGTGCCCGGACTTCTCCGCGGCCTCCCTGGCCTCCTGGGCCTCGTCCTCCTGCGCGGCCGAGCGGCCATTGGAGGAGCCGTTGGTCCCGGCACCGAAGACCCGCTCGAAGACGGCATCGTCGACGGATGAGGAGTGGCTCTTTACCTCCTCGCCGGCGGCCTGGAGGCGGCCTATGACCTCTTTGTTCTCCAGGTTCAGTTCTTTAGCGATCTCGTATACGCGCTTACTCATCCGATCCCCTACCCTCTACCATGCCCTCGAATTCGGCGGCCTGCGCCTGGTGCGACGGGATGCCGCAGAACAGGGAGTCCGGCAGCGCCATGTTGGCGCACCGGCGGCCGTTGGAGAGGACCGCGCGGCAGCGGTGCATCTGGGAGTCCGTGTCGGGCTCCCACTCCTCTTCCTCCGCGTCCTCGTACTCCGTCGCCTGGCTCTCGGGCTTGATGTCTATCTTCCAGTCCGTCAACTTCACGGCGAGGCGGGCGTTCTGTCCCTCGCGGCCGATCGCCAGCGAGAGCTGGTCGTCCGGCACGATCACCTCGGCCTGCTGCTCATCCTCATCCAGATAGACCTCGCGTACCCTCGCCGGGCTCAAGGCCTTGGCTATGAACCGGGCCGGCTCGGGGTCCCACTGGATGATGTCTATCTTCTCGTTCCTGAGCTCGGAGACGACCGCCCGAACCCTGCTGCCGCGCGGTCCGACGCAGGCGCCGACGGGGTCGACGCCCTGCTCCTTGGACCATACGGCCACCTTCGAGCGCAGGCCGGCCTCGCGGGCCACGGCCCGTATCTCGACCAGGCCGTCGTAGATCTCCGGTACCTCCAGCTCGAAGAGCCCTTTCAGGAGCCCCTCGTTGCGCCGGCTGACCGTCAGGCTGGGGCCGCGACCGCCCTCCCGGATCTCGAGCAAAAGTACCTTCAGCCGCTGGCCGTTCTCGTAGCGCTCCTGGGGCACCTGCTCGCTGGCGGGCAGAATGGCCTCGACGCGCCCGAGGTCCACGAGCGTCATGCGCCGGTGGGCCTGCTGGACGATGCCGGTGACGATGTCCCCCATGCGCTCGCCGTACTCCTCGAGGAGCTGGTCGTTGTGGACCTCGTTGAGCCGCTGGTAGAACGTCTGGCGCATGACCTGCGCCGCGATGCGCGTAAAGTCGTCGGGCGTTATGTCCTCATCGTCTTTCATAACCCGAAGGTCGCCGGTCTCGTCGTCGAGGACGACGCGTGCGTTCTCGTCCGCCCCCTCGCGGCCCTCGTAGGCGGCGAGCAAGGACTCTTCCAGTACGCCCTTGACGGTCTCGAAGGGGATGCCCTTGTCGGTCTCTATCTCGTGCAGTGCTGATAACAGTGCCGTGTTCATCTCGTTATATGTCCTCCTTGAGGTTCGCGCGGGCGACGGAGCCGAACGGCAGCTCCACCTCCGCTCCCCCCTCCAAGAGTTTTAGGGTGAAAGTCTCCTCGCCGGCCCTCTCGATAACGCCGGCGAAGTTGCGGCGGCCCTCTATCGGCTCGCCGGTACGGACCCTTGCTTCGTGCCCCGCGAAACGCCTGAAGTGCTCGGGTTTCGTCAGCGGCCGGTCTATTCCCGGAGAGGAGATCTCGACCGGTCCGTCGTAGCCTTCTCCCTCGACCGCCGGGCTTATGGCGGCGGCGACCCGCGAACAAAACTCGTGGTCCACCGGTCCGTCCTCCCGGTCCACGAGCAGCGTCAGCAGCGGCCCGCCCGAAAAGCGGGCGTCGACGAGCTCGCTACCTTCGGGCAGCGCGCCCTCCACTACTTCCGCCAACCTGTCTATCTTCGCCGTCGCCCTCACCTTCTCCGAACGATAAAAAAAGCAACGGGTCCAGGGGACCCCTTGCTCACGTACAACGCCTAGAATTATAGCCCAGAGTATGTAGGTTACAAGGCGATCAAACCCCACCAGGACCCGCGACGATACGCGGTGGCCGTCGGCGCGAGATCAAGAAGAGTCGCGCGGGCCGCCGCCCGCCTCCGACGGGGGCGGGAGAGACTATGCTTGCGTCGCCGAGGCCCGGAGCTCGTGCAGGATCGGGGCGAGCAGGCCCTCTTCGCGCACGTTCAGGATACGGGTGGCGCGCGCCTGGATCTTGGGCGGGCTGTCCCCGGGTGCGAAGGACAGGTGCGCCATGTCGAAGAGCGTCAGGTCGTTCTCGCCGTCACCGGCGATCGCGACCCTCTCCCCGGTCCGTCCGGCTTCCTCGATCAGGGCCGCCAAGCCCCGGCCTTTGGTCACGCCGGCCGGCCCGAACTCCAGCATGTTGGGCAGGGAGTAGGTGCGCTCCAGGGCAAGCTCCGCGGTCGCGGCCTCGAAGCGGCCCACGGTCTCCGGGTCTTCCGCGGTGACGACGAGCTTGACGAGGGGCCGCTCCCACGACTCAACCGGGTCCGAGTCGGGGTCCCACGGGCGCGAGTCCAGGTCGAAGCGCCGGATCATGGCCCGCAGCAGGTCGTCGGTTCCGAGCGTACGCACCTCGTCCCGGCTGTGCAGCAAGAAGCTCGCCCGCGGCGCGGCCAGCGCCGCCCGCAGCAGCTCGTCGCGGGCCTCC
>CAXTDD010000256.1:0-4990 GCA_964242955.1 uncultured Rubrobacteraceae bacterium
ACGTCAGGCTCCCGGCCGACGCATCGCGCGCGGAGAAGGAGAACCTGCTCAAGGACATCTGGGAGGAGGCGCTCCGCCTGGACGAGGGCGAGGTAGAGGCGGGGGACAACTTCTTCGACCTCGGCGGGCACTCGCTCGCCGCCGCCCAGCTCTCCAGCCGCGTCGAGGATGGCTTCGGCGTCCACGTCTCGATGCCGCTGTTTATGCAAGACGCGACGGTGAAGGGTCTGTGCGACAGGATCGAAGCCCTCCAGCGCGACGAGGACGGCCCGCCGTTGACCGTGGAAGATCTCCACGCGGAGTCGATGCTTGAACCGGAGATCTCACCGGAAGGCGGGGTCGAGGCCGGCATCCTCCGCGACGCCGACGACGTCTTCCTGACGGGTGCTACGGGCTTTCTCGGGGCGTTCCTGCTCGACGGGTTGCTCTCTTCCACGGAGGCCCGCGTCCACTGCCTCGTCCGCGCGCGAGATGACGAAGATCCCGTGGACACCGTCGCCGCTAACCTGGGGCGCTACGGTCTTTCGACCGGGAAGATGGACCGGATCGTGCCGGTCGTCGGAGATCTCGGAGAGCCGCTGCTCGGTATGGGGGAGGAGAGGTTCGAAGCGCTGGCGCATAAAGCCGACCTGGTGATCCACGCCGGCGCGGCCGTGAACCTGGTCTACCCGTACTCCGCGCTGAAGGCCGCGAACGTGGACGGGACGCGCGAGGTGCTGCGCCTGGCCTGCCTCCACCGGACCAAGCCGGTGCACTTCGTCTCGACCGACGGGATCTTCCCTCCCGACACGGGCCTCTGCGAGGAGGACGCGGATCTGGATACCCTGGCCGACGCCCTGGAGGACGGCTACGGACGGTCCAAATGGGTGGCCGAGAAGCTCGTCCGCGAGGCGGCCGACCGCGGCCTGCCGGTCGCCGTCTACCGCCCGGGCAACATCTCGGGCCACTCCGAAACCGGCGCGTCGAACCCGCGCGACCTGCTGGGCGCGATCCTCTCTGAGTCTCTGCGCGTGGGCGCCGCGCCGGACGTGGAAGGTTGGCGCGTCGAGATGACGCCCGCGGACTTCGTCGCCGCCGCGATCCTCGCCACAGCCTCGATACCCGGAACGTCCGGCGGCACCTACCACCTCGCCAACCCTGACCCCGTGCCCGCGGCGTCGGTCTTCGACTGGCTGGAGGACGCGGGCTACGAGCTGGAGCGACTCTCCTACGACGAGTGGCGCGAGAGGGTCGAGGCCGACCCGCCCGAAGACGAGAGCGGCCCCGGCGGCATCCTGCGCGGCGCCCTGCCCGGCGAGGAGGATCTCCGAGACAACAACGTCTACGACGACCGGAACACGAGGCAGGTCCTGGGCAAAGATGGTCCGGGACGCCCCGACGTGGACGGAGACTTGATCCTGACCTACGCCCGGTACTTCGCCTCGCAAGGATGGGCACCGACGCCGTCCGCCCTGCAGAACGCGCGGCGTCGCCGGTAACCACCCGCCCCTACAAAAGGGATCGTTCTGGACCGGCGGACCGTCAAGGAAGCAAGAAGCCGAAAGCTGACAGCGCGGTTCGCTCCGCGGGCCGCCTACCCGACGTCCACGTCGGTGGTGTCCACATCGCGGACTTCGGTGAGGCCCATGATCTCATCAACGCTCTCGCGCAAATCTTCGCGCGAGGCCGCCCTGCCGGTGAGTTCGACGACGCCGTCCTTAACGGCGCGCACCTCCAGGCCGGTGCCGTTGATGAGGTCCCTCACGTCGTCATCGACGGAGTCGTTATCCTGCAACTGCGGGTCCACGACTTCCTGGCCGGTGTCGGGGTCTATGTAGGCATCGGTGCGCGGGTAGCCGGAGTCCACGGTGGTGGAGTCCTCGTCCTCCCAGCCGCCCGCCTCGTCGGCCTCGGTGGCCGCTTGCTGGTCGAGCGAGACGGCCTCGTCGGGGTCGGTCGGGGTGGTGACGAACTGGCCCTCGTGTTCGGCGTCGTCCACGTCGGATTGGTTCGGGGCGTAGCCCTGCGGTATCTCCTCGTCGCCGACGTGATCTCCCGGCTCGTCGTCGGAGCGGTCGGCGTGGAAGGTCGCGAAGTCCGCGTCGCGGTCGAGGGTGATGGCCGTAACGGGTACCTCGAACCGCTGCGCGTCGCGCTCCACCACGACGTGCGTCACCGCGCCGCCGTCGTCCACGACGACCTCCGAGATGCGCCCGACCTCGTCGCCCTCCGGCGTCCGCGCCTCGAGTCCTACCAGACCGCGATCATCCACTCCCGTACCTCCTCGTGCCGGCAACCGAAACCCCTTCTTACCACGCCGCCCATCTCCCTACGCCGCCTTGACCTCTCAAGAGGCGGTAATAAAATATGAGCGTGTCAGACTCAGATTTCAGAAGGACGGGAGGATTTTCCTTATGATATGCGAGAATTGCGGGGTACGACCCGCGAGCGTGCAGGTCTTTGGGCAGCAGGGCGACCAGCGTGTGACGAGCTACCTGTGCACCCAGTGCGCGCGGCAGCTCGGCATGATCGGGGGCGGCGGAGCGCAGGGCGGGCAGGACCCGTTCGGGATGCTCCAGAACCTCATCCAGCAACAGAACCAGGGACCGGGGAGCTTGTTTGACGCGCTCTCCGGCGAGGCGCAGCAGGCCGTGATGCGGGCCCGCGAGGCGTCGGCGGGGACGACCCGCACGGCGGCCATCGGCACGGACCACCTGCTCGCCGGCATCGTGACCGCCGAGAACGTGGCGACCGAAGCCCTCGGCCGCCCCCGCGCGGACGTCGAGCGTATGAGAGGCCAGGAGATCAGGAGCGATCCCGGCGAGGAGATCTACACCTTCACGCCGAGCGCCAAGAGGGCTTTGCAGCTCTCCTTCGCCGCCGCGCGGCAGATGGGCGCGGGGCAGGTCGGGAGCGAACACTTGCTCCTCGGGCTGCTCGGTGAGGGCGACGGCAACGCTTACCGTATTTTGCAGCAGCACGGGGCCAGCGACGCGGAATCGCTCCAGCGTGAGATCCTGCGCCTCATGCAGCAGCGCGGGCAGCAGATGGGTCCGCAGGGCGGGATGCCGGGAGCGGCAGCAGGCAGCCCGGGCATGGGCGGCGGCCAGCAGGGCCCGCCCAGCAGTACTCCGACCCTGGATCAGGTCTCAAGGGACCTCACCGAGGCGGCCCGCGAGGGCGAGCTCGACCCGGTGATCGGGCGGGCCGAGGAGATAGCGCGCGTCGTGCGCATCCTCTCCCGCCGCACCAAGAACAACCCGGTCCTCATCGGCGAGGCGGGCGTCGGCAAGACGGCCGTGGCCGAGGGCCTCGCGCAGCGCATCGTCTCCGAGGACATCCCGGAGACGTTGAAGGGCAAGCGCGTCCTGGCGCTCGACGTCGGCGGTCTCGTGGCCGGCACCCGTTTTCGCGGGGACTTCGAGGAGCGGATGCAGCAGATGCTCAAGGAGCTTCAGCAGGAGGAGAAGAACATCGTCCTGTTCATAGACGAGCTCCACTCCATCGTGGGGGCCGGCGGGGCCGACGGCGCGGTCAACGCGTCGAACATGCTCAAGCCCGCGCTCGCCAGAGGCGAGCTGCAGGTCGTCGGCGCGACCACGCTGGACGAGTACCGCAAGCACGTCGAGAAAGACCCGGCGCTCGAGCGTCGCTTCCAGCCCGTGCTGGTCGACGAGCCGACCGTGGACGAGACCGTCGGCATCCTCTTCGGCCTCAGGGACCGTTACGAGGCGCACCACCGCGTGAAGATCTCCGACGAGGCCGTCATCGCCTCGGCGCAGCTCGGCGACCGCTACATCACCGACCGCTTCCTGCCGGACAAGGCCATCGACCTGTTGGATGAGGCCGCGGCCGAGGTCAGGCTCCGCTCGACGGTGCCGCCGGTGGACGTGAAGCGCATCGAGGAGGAGATAGCGGGCTTGGACCGCGAGAAGGACGACGCCGTGCGCGCCGAGGACTACGAGACGGCGGCGAACCTCAAGCAGCGCCAGGAGCAGCTCAAGGCCGAGCTGCGCGAGCAGCACGAGGGCTGGGCCGGACGCCGCGAGAGCGACGCGCCCGAGGTCTGCCGGGAGGACATAGCCCGCATCCTGGAAGAGTGGACCGGCGTGCCGGCGACCAACATCGTCCAGGAAGAGGCCGAGAGGCTTCTGAACCTGGAGGCCGTGCTGCACGAGCGGGTCGTCGGCCAGGACCAGGCCGTGGGTGCCGTGGCCGAGGCCATTCGCCGGGCGCGTGCCGGCATCAAGGACCCGAAGCGGCCGGTTGGCTCCTTCATCTTCCTCGGTCCCACCGGGGTCGGCAAGACGGAGCTCGCCAGGACGCTCGCCGAGTACCTCTTCGGCGACCAGGAGTCCATGATCCGTCTGGACATGTCCGAGTACATGGAGCGCCACACGGTGTCGCGTCTGGTCGGTTCGCCGCCCGGCTACGTCGGCTACGACGAGGGCGGTCAGCTCACCGAGAAGGTCAGGCGTAGGCCGTACTCGGTCGTTCTCTTCGACGAGATCGAGAAGGCCCACCCGGACGTCTTCAACACTCTGCTCCAGGTGCTCGACGACGGGCGCCTCACGGACGCCCAGGGCCGGACGGTCAACTTCGAGAACACGGTAGTCATAATGACCTCCAACGTGGGGAGCCAGCACCTCGTCTCCACCAGGCAGTTCGGCTTCACCTCGGGCGACGGGGTGGACTTCCAGGAAACCGAGCGGCGGGCTCGGGAGGCGCTGGAGCGGGCCTTCAGGCCCGAGTTCCTCAACAGGGTGGACGAGATCATCGTCTTCCAGCCCCTCAGCAAGGAGGACGTGCTCAAGATCGTGGACATCATGCTCGCGCGCCTGAACAAGCACCTCGAGAGCCAGCGCGTGCAGGTCGAGGTCACCCAGGCGGCCAAGGAGTTCCTCGCCGAGGAGGGCTACGATCCCAAGTTCGGCGGTCGCCCCCTCGCCAGGGCCATCCGAAGGTTCATAGAGAACCCGCTCTCCAGCCGCATCATCGGCGGCGAGTTCGA
>CAXTDD010000257.1:0-4967 GCA_964242955.1 uncultured Rubrobacteraceae bacterium
CTCAGCCGCCGGGCCGCGCGAGCGGCCATGTGATCCAGGATCGTCTTCTCTGTCTCGGCCGCGACTTCTCGGGGGGATCCCGACGCGTCCACTACGCGGCCGTTTGGGAGGTTCCGTACCAGGCCGAGGTAGGCCTCCCGCTGCCGGGCGGTCTCCTGGAGGGGGACCTCGCGCTTGCGGGAGTAGAGGACCTCGGGCTCGGCGTCGAGGAGGATCACCAGATCCGGCCGGGGAAAGAAGCGTCGGGCGAGATGGGCCAGCCGGAGCGGCCCGCCGTAGCGGTGGCGCCTCGGGTCCACCAGGAGGTCCTCGTAGTAGCGATCGAAGAGCACGAGCGCCGAGCGTCGCAGCCGCGGGCGCACGTCCATGGCGTACCCGAGCACGGTGAAGTCCGCCCACCAGGCGCCGAGCTTGACCAGTGACAGCCCGAAGCCCCGCAGAGACTTCGCGTGCGGGTCGCGCGGCGTCTTCTGGGGCCTTCCGGCCTCGGCGTCCAACGCGGCGTCGCGCCGCCGGCGCTGCTCGCGGACCCTCTTCGTCCACCGCAGGGGCGACTCCAGGGCGCGCCCGTGGTACTGCTTTACCGACCAGAAAGCCGGTCCGAGATCCCGCTCCAGCGCGGCCATCACCGTGCTCTTGCCCGCCCCGTCGACGCCGAGGACGGCCACCATGAGGCCCGGCGGTCGAAGCGCGTTTTGGACGCGCTTGTAGGTGTCTGCCAGGCGGTTCCGCAGGACCTCCAGCGGTCGTTCCCGATCCACCCCGGCCGCCATCGCCTTCTGTATGGGCGCCATCCGCGCGCGCACGGGGCCCCAATTGCCGCTCCCGGCGGCCCCCGCGACCAGGTCCGCCTCCGCGGCCGGGAGGAGGCGGTGCAGGTACCGTCCGCATCCCGTCGGGTCCTCGTCGTAGAGCTCGCCCAGCCGCCGGGCCTGGGGACCTTCCAGGGAGCCCTGATGAGCCTTCTTGACGAGGTAGGCGGCGAACTCGGGGGCGGGGACGGGCACCCTGAAAAACGCGAACGGCCGCGAATCCTCCAGGAACTCCCTCCCCCGGAGGAACACCCGGCCGTGGCGGCGGCAGTCCGCGCCGACGTGGAGGGTCAGGAAGGCCGGGCGGGCGCCGTGCCACCGGCACAGAACGTAGGAGGTCGCGGCCGAGGCCCGGGTGTAGACGGCGCTCACCACCGCAAGGGTACCGTCCCCGGACAGGATGTGTGGGACTCGCGCCGGGTCTTCGGAGATGGCGTCCACGTCCGAGCCGATATGGTCCGGGTAACCCGCGTACGAGTTCAGCACGCAGAACTCGTGGTTTGCCCGCTCGAGGGCGGAGATCACGTCGCGCAACATGCCGGCCTTGACGCGGTAATCCGCCGTCGGCAACGGCGATTGGCCGGGTACGGTGCGGAGGGCGGCCTCATCGGTCACGGCGTGCGCCCCCTGGTCGAGACCCTCTCCCGGCGCGTATCGGGTGCGCGGGTCGCCTGGGAGGCCTGCCGGGCCCGCTCGGGACGGTAGGCGGCCAGCTTACCCTTTACCAGGCGGACGTAGCCTTCGACTACCGCGTCCCACTGGTAGTGGGCCCGCACCCTCTCCTGCATGGCGGCCGAGTCGTCCGGGCTGGCGAGCACGCTGCGGAAGGCGCCGACCATACCGTCGGTATCGAAGAAGTGGCCGTCGTCGCCGACGACCTCGCGGCTGAAAGAACCGTCGACGGCGAGCACCCTGGGGCAGGCGTCCATAGCCTCCAGCAGGGCCGGGTTGGTGCCGCCGACGTGGTTGCCGTGCACGTAGCAGAAGCAGTCGGACCGCAGGATCGCCAGTACCTCGGCGTCGTAGACGGCGTCGGCCACCTGCACGCCGTCCCTGCCGGAGAGTGCTGCGACCCGCCGCGCGTACGGCGTGTCGTACTGGTAGCCGACCAGCAGGAACCCGAACCCGTCCTCGCAGAGCCTCGCGGCCCGGAAGGCGGTGGCGGTGTCGAGTACGAGGTTATCCGGCTCGAAGCGTGTGATCTGCAGGAAGTAGCGCCCGGGCCGCAGGCCGTACGCGCCGAGCACCTGCGCCCGCTTCTCGGGCGAGACGGGCGGCTGCGTCGGGGTCCCGTAGGGGATGAACTGCGTCTTTCTCCGGAAGACCCACTGGTAGTAGTCTTGCATGGTCCTGGAGTCGGAGATCAGGGTCTCGCACAGCCGCGAGATGAGCAACGACGAGAGGAAATAGTAGGCCTTGAAGGGCAGGCTCCACTTCGCCCGGCGCCACTCCATGCCGTCGGTGTTCACGGAGACGGGCAGCCCCGCCAGCAGCGTCAGGAGTATGCCGGGCAGGTTGGCGTTGTTGAACCAGAAGACGTGGCCGTACCTCTCGCGGTGGCGCAGCAGGTGCAGGCCCGTCTGCAAGGCCGAGACAAAGGTGTCCAGGCTTCGTACGGAGCTGCCCTTCACGTATACCAACCTGCGGCCCCGGTGCGTCTGCCGGACCTCCTCGCTGGCGGAGGTCCGGCAGAACACCGCGCAGTCGTATCCTCGCTCTACGAAGCGTTGGCTGATCTCGTCCACCGCGGTCTCGAAGCCGCCGTAGCCGGCCGGCACCCCGCGCGTACCGCAGAAGGCCACCGTCCCGCCGTTCTTGTTCGTCTCCAAAACGGGCTATCCTTTCAGGGCGGATCGGTAACCGTCGGCCATCTGCTCGCCGATCCTCTCCCAGTCGTGGTGCTCTTGCACGTGGAGCAAAGCCCTCTCGCCGACGCCGCGTAACTCGCCCGGATCCCCCAAGACCTCCGCCAGCGTGCCGGCCAAAGCTTCGGCGTCGCCGGCGGCGAACAGGTAGCCGTTGGCGCCGTGGGAGATGACCTCCGTCATGCCGGGCAGGTCGGAGGCCACGACCGGTTTGCCGTGGCTCATCGCCATCAACAGGACGCCGCTCTGGTAGATCCTGCGGTACGGCAGGACCACGACGTCGGCGGCGGCGTAGTACGCGGCCACGTCCGCATCGGGGATAAAGCGGACGTGGAGGACGCAGTTCTCGGCGATGCCCAGGGCCTCGATCAGCTCCCGGTAACGGCGAAAGTCGTCCTTCCACACCCTCCCCGCGACGAGGAGGACCGCCCCGGGATGTCTCCGAAGAACCCGGGGCATGGCCCGGATGAGCAGGTCGAGACCCTTGACCGCCTTGATCTGCCCGAAGAAGAGCAGCACCGGAACCCCCTCGGGCAGTCCGAGCCGGGCCCTGGCCGCCTCCCGCACGGGGACGCTGTCGATAAAGGGCAGGTAGCTGCCGTGGGGTATCGCGTCGATTTCGGACGCGGGCACGTTCAAGAGCGTCGTCAGTTCCTTCTCGGCCTGCGTGCTCTGCGCGATGACGCGGTTGGACGCCCGGTAGGCCGACCGGACCATCCAGGGCACCGAGAGACGCTCGACGAAGGACTGCACGTCGTGGGCGGTGGCGACCACCCTCATCCCGAGCGCTCTGGCGAGCAGCACGCCGAAGAGCTCCAGGGGCCCCACGTGAAAGAAGTGGAAGTGCGCTATGCGCGTCCCACCGAGCCTCGCGTCCAGCAGGGCCCGGACGGTGCCCCGAAGATGCCGGAGCCCCCTCAGCCAGGCCGGGGTCGTCCCGAAGATGCCCCTGTAGGGGGCCTTTACGGAGAAGATCTCGGACCTCCAGGCGGTCTCGTCGCAGGTGTAGAGCGTGACGTTTACGCCGGCCCTGGAGAGGCCTTTGCAGAGCCCGAAGTCGTAGTAGTCCATGCCGCCGTGGCCGCCAACGGGCTCGACGACGGCTGCCTTGAGGCCGCTACGCCCTCGCACGGTCCACGCTCGGGTAGCCCAGGGCCTCGATTGTCTCGTCGAAGGGCCCCCGGATGGCGGGGTGCAGGTCCAGGTCTTCTTTCTTCTCCGGGGCCGGGATCAGCTTCCGTTCGGCGAACGCGAAGAACACGCTGTCCCGCGGCAGCTCGCAGAAGTCCAGCAGACCGGAGAGCTCCCTTCGGGGGTTCTCGACGAGCGACTCGTAGTGGACCGTGCGGAAGCTGTCGGGGTGGCGTACGGACTGGCGCAGGCCCTCCTGCATGGTGACGATCCATTCGACCGCCGCCATGTCGGCGTGGCGGTCGAAGGTGTGGATCTCGTCCGTCAGGCCGGCGAGGATCGGCTCCTCGGGCACCAGTTGCTCCAGCATCAGGCGCCACTTCAGGTTGCCGGCGCCCCACCAGTCGTGCGTCTGCCCAGCCTCCCGGACGCCCTTCCGACTGGACCAACTCTCTATGGAGCGGCAGGTGTCGCGCCCGTCGCGGACGAGGAAGACGAACCGGGCGTCGGAGAAGATGGCCCGCACGAAGGGGACGCGGAAGATGAGTTCCGGATACTTGTCCACTACCCGCCTGCTCCCGGTCGCTTTCAGGTAGACTCCTAAGAGGCGCCGTGCCCGGCGGCGCACGTCTTGCGTGGCGTCGGCCTCGTCGAGCGCGTAGCGTCCGGGGTTGTCCGGCGCGTACTGGCCGAAGACGTCGCCTTCGGGGCAGATGGCGTGCCACAGGGCCTTGGGTTCGTTGAGGAAGCCCACGTCGCGGTGCATGGACATCACGACGCCGAGCACCGTCGAGCCGCTGCGGCCCGTCCCCACGATGAAGATGGGCTTCTCCACAGCCGCGAGTTGCGGCAGGCGCGTCTCCACGGCGAAGTGGGCCGCGAGGAGCGGGTTGATCCATTGCCCCCGCGTCGTGAGCGGGCGCCCCTCGAAAAGCGCGTAGCCCACGAGGCGCGAGAGGGCCTTCTTGGGGCGAGTCCTGACGTACAGGGGGTCTAGCTGCGCGATCACGTGAGGCGCCTCCGGATCGTGCCCCGCAGGCTCTTCATCCTGCCGAGGTTAGCCGCCCGGGCGCCCCCCCACATCGCCGGCCGGACGCCGCCGCCTGCCGCCAGCGCCCGGGCGTTCGGGGTGGCGGGGTCGGGGGGGTAGCCGGGCCGC
>CAXTDD010000258.1:0-1668 GCA_964242955.1 uncultured Rubrobacteraceae bacterium
GGGGTGGGCAAAACGGGCTGGGGACGGCGTGGGACGCGGCGTTGCGCGGCCTGCGGGTGCTGCTCGTCGAGCGCGACGACGTCGGCGGCGGGACGTCGTCCTGGTCCAGCCGGCTGATCCACGGCGGCCTGAAGTACCTGGAGAAGCTCGACGTCAAGCTCGTGCGCGAGTCTTTGCGCGAACGAGAGTGGCTGCTCGGGGCGGCGCCCCACCTCGTCCGCCCGCTGCGCATGATCCTGCCCTTCTACGCCGAGGGGAAGCACCACCCGCTCAAGCTGGAGGCGGGGATGGTGGCCTACGACGCGCTCTCGTGGGACAAGTCCGTCCCACGGCACGCCGTCTGGGGCCGGGGCAAGACGTTGCGCAAAGTCCCCGGTTTGGACCCGGACGGTCTGCGCGGGGCCGCCGCCTACTACGACGCCCAGGTCGAGCTGACCGAGCGGTTGTGCGTCGAGATCTCGCTCGCAGCACAGGCGGCCGGGGCCACGATCCTCACGCACGCGAGCGTCGAACGGCTGGACGTCCGCGACGGAAACGTCGCCGGGGTGGAGATAGTCGATGGGCCCTCCGGCGCCCGCTACCGGGTCCCCACGACGATGGTCCTCAACACCGCCGGACCGTGGGTAGACGAGGTCCTGACCGGGCTGGAGGACCGCCCGCGCCTCATAGGCGGCACCAAGGGTTCGCATTTCCTGGTGGACCCGTTCCCCGGCGCCCCCTCCGACGCCCTGTACTACGAGGCCCGCTCAGACGGGCGGGCGATGATGGTGCTGCCCTGGCGGGGGCAGTACATGATCGGCAGCACCGACCTGCGGGTCAACGGGAGCCTAGACGACCTGGGACCGTCGGCGGAGGAGGTCGACTACATCCTGCGCGAGACGAACCTGGTCCTCCCGCGGGCCCGGCTGACCGAAGACGACCTGCTCTGGGGCTACACTGGCGTGCGGCCGTTGCCCTACAGCCCGGACGGGGACGTGGGGGACATTACCCGGCGCCACACTTTCCACGACCATGCCCCGCAGGTCGGGGGACTGGTCTCGCTGGTAGGAGGGAAGCTCACCACGTTCCGCCAGGTCGGGGAGGAGGCCACCGACCTGGCGCTCGAGAAGCTGGGGGCGTCCGCCCGGCGTTGCGCGACGCGGCGGCTGCGCCTCCCCGGGGCGGGCGTCCTGGACCTCGACCGTTTTACGGAGGCATTCGTCAGGACGTCCGGCCTCGGCGAGCCCGTGGCGCGCCGGGCGGCCAAACTCTACGGCTCCCGGGCGCGCGGGATCGCCGAACGAGCCGCCGCGGACCCGGGGGCGCGCGAGGTCATCGACGAGGCGCTCGGCCTGACGGTGGCCGAGATCTCCTTCGTGCTGGAAGAAGAGTTCGCCGGTTCCCTCACCGACATACTGGCGCGCCGCACGGTGGTGGGTATCGGACCCACCGTGCCGGACAGCGTGGTCGACCGGGTGGCGCAGACCGCCGCCCGGCTCTCGGGCTGGGACGACGGGCGGACGGACCGGGAGCTTCGGGCGTTCCGCGACCGCCTGGAGCGGTTCCGGATACCGGCCCGCGCCGAAAAGGCCGTACGAACGGGTGGAGTGGTGCGTGGCGGATCAGGGAGGTAAACCGATGAGCAAACTGGTTCTGGGACTGGACTGCGGGCTGACGGTCACGAAGGCC
>CAXTDD010000258.1:1768-4946 GCA_964242955.1 uncultured Rubrobacteraceae bacterium
ACCGATGAGCAAACTGGTTCTGGGACTGGACTGCGGGCTGACGGTCACGAAGGCCGTTCTCTTCGACGAGACCGGGCGTCCGCACGCCACCGCCAGCGCGCGGGTGCCGCAAGAGTCGCCCCGCCCACGCTGGCTGGAGCGGGACATTGACGCGTTGTGGACGGCGTCGGCGGGGGCGGTGCGTTCGGCGATAGAGCAAGCCGGGGTCCATCCGGGGGACATAGCCGGGGTTGGGGTCACGGCCCACGGCGACGGTTTGTACCTTCTCGACGCGGAGGGACGTCCCGCGCGGGCGGGCATCCTCTCGCTGGACAGCCGCGCACACGAGATCTCGGCCCGCTGGGAAGAGGAGGGCCGATTCGAACGTATGCTGGAGGTTACCGGGCAGGTCCCCGGTCCGCTCAGCCCCGCCGCGCTCCTGACGTGGGTGGCCGAGAACGAGCCCGAAGTCTTCGAGCGCGCGCGCTGGGCCCTGGCCTGCAAGGACGTAATCAAGCTACGCTTGACCGGCGAGGTCAGCACGGACACGACGGAGGCCAGCACCTCCTTCTGCGACGTGCGCACGCAAACCTACACCGACGAGGCGCTGGCCGTGTACGACCTGGAAGGGTCCGCCTACCTGCTCGCCCCGGTGGTTGGATGCACGGAGGTGGCGGGGACGGTCACCCAGGAGGCCGCCGGCCTGACGGGCCTGGCGCCGGGCACGCCGGTGGTCTCCGGGCTCCACGACGTGGACGCGTGCGCGATCGGCATCGGCTGTTTGGAGCCCGGTCAGCTCGCCATGATCGCGGGCACCGCCAGCATCAACGAGGTGATCTCGGACCAACCCATCGTCGACGAACGCTGGTTCTGCCGAAACTTCGTGCGCCCCGGCCAGTGGATGAACATGAGCCTCTCCCTGTCCTCCGCGACCAACCTCGAATGGTTCGTCCAGCGGCTGTGCCACGCGGACGTCGTTGCCGCCGAGGCCCGCGGCGAAGACCCCTTCGCCTTCGTGGAGCGCGAGGTCGCCGCGGTCGCGGACGAGCCCAACGAGGTGCTTTTCCTGCCCTTTCTCTACGGTTCACCGCACGGGGCCGCGGCCAGCGGGACGTTCCTGGGAATGCGCGGCTGGCACAACCGAGGTCACCTGCTCAGGGCCGTGCTCGAGGGCGTGGTGTTCAACCACCGCACACACGTCGACGCCCTGCGCGACGCTTTCGAGATGAGCGAGGCCAGGCTCACCGGCGGCGCAGTGAGGAGCCGGCGCTGGACGCAGATGTTCGCCGACGCCCTGGGTCTCAGCGTGCTGCTCACGGACGCCGAAGAGTCCGGCGCCCTGGGCACGGCCATGTGCGCGGCCGTGGGCACGGGCATGCACGACTCCCTAGAGGAAGCCGCCTCCGCGTCCGTGCGGGTGACCGGGCGGTTGGAGCCGGACACCGCTTCCCAAGAGCAACTCGAAACAAAATACGCGCACTACCGCCGGGTAATCGACGCGCTCGAACACGCGTGGGAAGCCTCCGAAGCGTCGCGCTAACGGAGATGCCTTTCGGTTCAGGGACGGCGGGGAGTTGTCTGGCCGTCCGGTCGGCGCTGCCTTCTCGTGGTGGACCGAACCAGGGCGGCTATGCGGCTCGGACAGGCGCGGCTAGAAGCGTGGATTGGCGCCGCCGCAGCGCGTGCGCTAGAGTGAAGTCAACCGTGAGAACATAAAATGAACGGAACTGGAGGTCGAGTGTCGTGAGCGTGCGCAACTTTGTCGGGGTCGCGGCCGTGGCCGGCACGCTCTTTGGCACGGTCATGTTTTCTTTCTACGCTCTCTCGTTGCGCCTCGATCTCGGTTCCTACGGGTTCCGGTACTTTGACGCTTTGCGGTTCGCCGCAGTCCTGGGTGTCCTTTCCGGGGTTGTTTTCGGCGTGTTGATGGCATGTTTCTTCCACTTCTACGCCCGTCAAAGGGACAGGTGGTGCGGGGCGACGGACCCTTGCCGGTCGGGGGAAGAGCTGATCAAGCAGGGGGGAGCGAACAGGTTCTCGCGCCCGGGAGGCGAGGGCGGATACCTGCGGCTGACCAACGAGCGCTTGCTTTTCGAGCCCTTCCCTCCCATGTCCGGGTTCCCCGTGTTGCAGGAGCGGCGTGGTTTGTCGCTACCTCTAGAGGACATCGTTTCAGTGCAGCCCTACACCATCTTCAAGTTCATACCGCGAGGGCTTGAGATCGCCTCGGCCGATCGCGCCGAGCGTTTCAGGGTCGAAGAGCACCATGCTCAGTGGGCGAAAGAGATCTTCGAAGCTAAGAACGTGAGCGCATGAACCCGCCTATTCTCATGCTCGTCGGTTCCCCGAACATTCAAGCCGACCGCTTTTTGTCCACAGATACATCTGCTACCCGCTTGTCCGTAAAGTCTCTTGCCGTGTTAGCGGGTTCCGACTCCGCGGCCACGGCGGAAAAACCAGAGCGCTTGGGAACGAAAAGAGGGGCCCGCGAACGGGACCCCTCTCGATCTCGCCGCCAGAAACCTGACGGGCTGAAATGCTGACTAGCTGACCAGCTCTTCTACGCTGCCCCGCGCAGGACAGCGCCGAACTCGCCGGAGGCGAGCATCCGCTCGGCCTCGCGCTGGAGCTGGCGGACGCGCTCGCGGGAGATGCCGAGTTCGTCGCTGAGCTCGGCCAGCGTCGCGGTGTCGCGGTCGCCGAGGCCGTAGCGCCGGATCAGGACGTGCTGGTGGCGCTCCGGAAGCCGCTCGACGGCCTCCTTGAGCGAACCGAGCTCGATGTCCCCTATAACGACGCCGGCGACCTCGGAGGCGCGCTCGTCCTCGATGAGCTCGCCGAGCTCGGACCCGTCGCCGTCCGAAGAGAGCGGCTGGTTGAGGCTGGTGGCGTCGGGCATGGCGCTCTTGACGTCGAGCACCTCATCGACGGCCCACTCGAGCTTCCCGGCGACCTCCTCGTCGGTCGGCTCGCGGGTGAGCTGGGCGGAGAGCTCGTTGTAGGCGCGGGCCATCTTGCGGATCTTGTCGCCCATGTGGACGGGAACCCTGATGGTGCGGCCCTTGTCCGCGACGGCCCTCTGCACGGCCTGGCGGATCCACCACGTGGCGTACGTCGAGAACCTCCAGCCGCGGTCCGGGTCGAACTTCTCGACGGCCCGCATGAGGCCGACGTTGCCCTCCTGGATCAGGTCCTCGAA
>CAXTDD010000259.1:0-4940 GCA_964242955.1 uncultured Rubrobacteraceae bacterium
TGCTGCGCCGGCAACGCCGCCCTCCTGGGCTGCTGCGACGCGATCATCGCCACCGAGGACGCCACCATCGGCATGGCGGGGCCGGCCATGATCGAGGGCGGCGGCCTGGGCAGCTACCGCCCAGAGGATGTGGGACCGGTCTCCGTGCAGGCGTCCAACGGCGTGATCGACCTCGCCGTCACGGACGAGTCCGAGGCGGTCCGGGCAGCAAAGCGCTACCTGTCGTACTTCCAGGGCCTGACCACCGATTGGACCCCCTCCGACCAGCGGACCCTGCGGCACCTCATCCCCGAGAATCGCACCCGCGTCTACGACGTTCGCCGGGTCGTGGAAGGTCTGGCGGACGAGGGTTCCGTGCTGGAGCTGCGCCGCGGCTGGGCGGCCGGGATGCTCACGGCGCTGGTGCGCGTCGAGGGCCGGCCGCTCGGCGTAATCGCCAACAACCCGGCGCACCTGGGGGGCGCGATCGACAGTGAGGGCGCGGATAAGGCCGCCCGGTTCATGCAGCTGTGCGACGCGCACGACCTCCCCATCCTCTCCCTGTGCGACACCCCGGGGTTCATGGTTGGCCCGGAGGCGGAGCGCACCGCCCAGGTCAGGCACTTCTCGCGCATGTTCGTCGTCGGCGCGAGCCTCACGGTCCCGTTCTTCACGGTCGTTCTCCGTAAAGCCTACGGGCTCGGCGCCCAGGCCATGGCCCGCGGCAGCTTCCGCGAGCCGCTGTTCACCGGCGCCTGGCCCACCGGGGAGATCGGCGGCATGGGCCTGGAGGGCGCCGTACGACTGGGATACCGCAAAGAGCTGGACGCCGTAGAAGACCCCGAGGAGCGCCAGGCGCTCTACGACCGGCTCGTCTCCGAGGCCTACGAGCAAGGCAAAGCCCTCAACGCCGCCAGCTTCTTCGAACTCGACGACGTCATCGACCCGGCCGACACCCGCGCCCGGATCGTCGAAGCGCTCCGGGCCACGCCCCCGCCGCAATCTAGAGAGACCAGGAAGCGGCCTTGCGTGGATACGTGGTGAGACGATCAGTGCGTGTCGACATACCGCGCCTTCCGCAGCTTGTGGCCTCGTCGGCGAGAGACCCGCAACGGTTGGCATGAAGATCGACCTTTCAGGCTGCCGGTGGACCGTCGGACTTTGGGTTCCAAATTCTAGGGTGCCCTGCGACTGGGGCGCGCCTCTTCCGAGGTTCGGTGATTGCGGTGCGCCGCCCTAGCACGCAGCCCTTGATCTTGAGATCCGCCCTAGAGGGTCATTTGTCCCCATGATCGTCCCTGATGCCGAGGGGATCGAGCGACATACTACCTGGACGGGGACCAGGACCGACCGCTGTTCGGGCGCAAACGGCTCGAACATCAAGTCTGCTGGCTTCGGGCCGCGTTTACCTCTCGGCGAACCGCGTCGGTCAGCAGGAGGTAGTCTACCCCCACGTTGACCATGGAATATCCCTGTGCCGCGTACTCTTTGGCGGACTCCCCCGAGGTGCCGTGGACGCCCACCGCGATCCCGTTCTTCCGGCAGGCCTCGCGTATGCGCTCTACGGCCTCGACGTGCTCGCGCTCCTCGCCGGCGGAGTCGAGATCTAGTCCGAGGCTCAGGGCGAGGTCCGCGGGGCCTATGTAGACGCCGTCGAGGCCCGGGGTGGCCGCGATCTCCTCCGCATTGTCCAAGCCTTCTCGCGTCTCGATCTGCACGATGCACAACACCTCTTTGCCCAGATCCGCCGGGGCCCTGGACCCGACAACGCCGGAGGCCCGGATCGGCCCGTACGAACGCGCGCCCTCGGGCGGGTAGCGGCAGGCGGCCACGGCCCGCGCGGCCCCGACAGCGTCGTTGACCATGGGGACTATGACCCCCAACGCCCCGCCGTCCAGAACTCTCATCAACATCCACGGCTCGTTCTGCGGCACGCGCACGACGGGGGCGGCGCCGGCGGACTCGATCGCCCGCAGCATGGGGACCAGGGAGGCGGAGTCCACGAGCCCGTGCTGCTGGTCCACGCAAACGTAGTCCAGATCCAGGCCAGCCGCCATCTCCATCCCGAAAGCGTCGGGGATGGCCGACCACAGCCCGAACGCCGGACGCGACGACGACCACGCCTGCTTTATCCTGTTGATACTCACAGCTGCCAGACCTCCCGCGAGGGCCGAAAGATATACGCCGCCCAACAGCATGAGGCTCCGACGACCCCGCCGCAACTCGCCCCGGTCCCCCGCGGAAGACCCCGCGCTCGGAACGAGTTGTACTTTTTTCCGATTTGTCGCGAGAGCTATTGACAGGCAAATGTACGTGCATTACCGTGAGTGTTGGGAAAGCAAATGTACGCACATTACGGCGTGCCGGTAAGGGGAAGTGGGGAGAGGAGATCGTGGGTGGTGTTTTGACGGGTTGGTGTTCGGCGGCCGGGTAGATGCTTGCGCGCGGGAGCGGCGTAGGCGGTTAATGTCATCGGGGACTCCAAGGAGGTTTACAAATGGAAGGCATCGCTCTGTGGAAACGGGCGTTGGCCGAGTTCGTCGGGTTGTTTCTGTTTGCTTCGATCGGGTTGATGGTTGTCGCCACCGGGATCACGACGGGGTCGGCGACGCTCTTCGGGTTGTTCGATTTGGGTATCACCTTCGGGTTGGCGATCATGGTCATCATCATGGTCGTCGGCGCCGTTAGCGGGGCCCAGATCAACCCGGCCATCACGATCGCTTTGGCGGTGTACGGGAAGTTCCCGTGGCGCGAGGTGCCGGTTTACATCGCGGCGCAGATCTCCGGCGGGGTCGTTGGGGCGACGGTCCTCTACCTGCTGTATCAGGGGCCGATCACGGCGTTCGAGAGCGCCAACGATATCGTCCGGGGCGAGGAGGGGAGCGAGCTCACGGCGATGATCTTCGCCTGTTTCGCGCCGAACCCTGCCATAGCCGGCGCCCTCGAGTGGCCCCCAGGCACCGTCACGACCGGCGGCGCCCTGCTCGCCGAGGCCTTCGCCACCATGGTGCTGGCCCTCGTGGTGTTCGCGGTGGTGGACGACCGCAACTCTTTCGCGCCCAGCCTGCCCGTCTTTGGCCTCATCCTCGGGCTCGTTGTTGCGTTCATCGTCATAGTGGAGGCCCCGCTCACCATGGCCGGCATCAACCCGGCGCGCGACCTCGGGCCGCGCATCGCGATCACGTTCCTGGGCTGGAACGGGGTCTCCTTCACCGGGCCCGGCTCCATATGGTGGGTCTGGACCGTCGGGCCGATAGCCGGGGCGATAGCGGGCGGTGCCGTGTGGCAGTACCTGCTCGGCAGCTTCCTCGCCCCCCGTCCCGAAGATCCCCTGACAGCCGGGGCCGAGGCCGAAGAACTGGGCTCCCCGACGCCGGGCGGCGCCCCCACGTCCGCCGGAGCGAGCAGGGACGGCAACTAGAGGGTTCTGGCGGGCCGGCGGTCACGCACACGAGCAGAGCCTGCACGGGCGAGAGGAGGACCACAAGGCAAGGCGGTTAGTGAAGAGGCAAGTAGAGCACCTATTGATTACGGAACGGAAGAACGAGGAGGAGTAGAGACCGTGGCTCAGTACGACTACATCGTTATTGGCGCCGGTTCGGCCGGCGCCCCGGTGGCCGCCCGGCTTGCCGAGAACCCGGATACGCAGGTCTTGTTGCTGGAGGCGGGCGGCAAGGACACGGACCATCCGGACATCGCGGACCCGGGAGCCTGGCCGTACAAGTTGCAGGGCACCGAGTACGACTACCAGTACAAGAGCACGCCGCAGGAGCACGCCGCCGGGCGCGTCGGCGTCGTGCCGCGCGGCAGGGTGTTGGGGGGTACCAGCTCTATAAACGCTCTGGTGTGGGTGCGCGGCCACAGCAGCGACTTCGACAACTGGGCCTACTGGGGCAACTACGGCTGGGACTACCGCAGCGTGCTGCCCGCGTTCCGCCGGTCCGAGAATTACGAGTACGGGGAGAACGAGTTCCACGGCGCGGGCGGGCCGATCTCCATCCGTCGTTTCCGCGAAGACAACTGCAACCCGGTCTCCCAGGCGATGCTGGACGCCGCGCTCGAGGTCGGCTACCCGTCCACCGAGGACTTCAACGGGGCCGACATGCAGGGCGCCGGGCACAACAGCGTAACCATCAACCCGGACAACACGCGCGCCGGCACTTTTATGTACCTCAGGAACGCGCCCTCCAACCTCACGATAACGACCCACGCTCAGGTGCGCCGGTTGCTCGTCGAGAACGGACGCTGCACGGGGGTCGAGTACGTGCGGACCGACGGACGAAACGGCGGTCTCCAGAACGTCGAAGCGGCCCAGGAGGTCGTCCTCAGCGCGGGCGCCATCGACTCGCCGCGGCTCCTGATGCTCTCGGGCATCGGGCCGGCGGATCACCTCAGGCAGCTGGGCGTGGACGTCAAGGTGGACTCGCCGGGCGTCGGGCAGAACCTGATGGACCACCTGCTGACGGGCGTCGTGTACGAGTCCAGGAAAGACGTCCCGCTCGCGACGTGGGCGAACCATTCGGAGACCACGCTGTTCTGGCCCGACGACGAGCGCGGGGTCGGGCTGTGCCCGGGGATGCAGATCCAGTTCATCCACATACCCTTCGCCCCCGAGGGCTTCACGGCGCCGGAGGAGGGCAACGGCTACACGGTGACGCCGGGCCCGAACCGTATCTTGAGCCGCGGCGAGCTCACGCTGCGCTCGACCGACCCCGACGATGCCCCGCTGATCAACTTCAACTACCTCAAGGAAGAGGCGGACCTGGCGGCGCACGTCAGGGGCATCCGGATGTCGCGCGAGATCGGCGAGGCCGACGCCCTCAAGGAGTGGAGGAAGCGGGAGGTCCTGCCAGGACCGGAGCGGAAGACCGACGCCGAGCTGCGCGACTTCGTCCGCCGCGCGGCCAGCACCATCTACCACCCGAGCGGCACCTGCAAGATGGGCATCGACAACATGGCCG
>CAXTDD010000260.1:0-4923 GCA_964242955.1 uncultured Rubrobacteraceae bacterium
TCGATGGGCTGGTGGGTCGGGCCGTCCTCGCCGAGGCCGACGGAGTCGTGCGTCCAGATCCAGGCGACCCTGATGCCCATGAGCGCGGAGAGCCTGACGGCCGGGCGCATGTAGTCGGAGAAGATCAGGAACGTCGAGCCGTAGGGCCGGACCATCCCGCCGTGCACCGCGATGCCGTTGACGGAGCTTCCCATCGCGTGCTCGCGGATACCGTAGGCGATGTTGCGCCCGGCGTTTGAGGGGGAGAAGATCCCCCCGTTGGAGAAGGTGGTGTTGGTGGAGCCCACGAGGTCGGCCGCACCCCCGATCATGGTCGGCGCGTACTCCCCGAAGGCGTCCATCGCCGCCCCCCCGGCCTTGCGCGTCGCCATCTTCTCGGTCTCGGACGGGTCCCACCTGGGCAGCTTCTCTCTGTAGCCGGGCGCGGGGTTGCCGCTCCAGGCCTGCTCCCATTCCTCCAAAAGGTCGGGGAACTCCGCCTTCCAGGCGTCGAAACGTCCTTCCCACTCCTCCTCGAACTCGCGTCCCCGCGGCTTCTGGTCCATGTGCTGGTAGACCTCGTCGGGGACGACGAACTGTTCGTCGGGGTCGAGGCCGAGCGCCTCTTTGGCGAGACGGACCTCGTCCTCCCCGAGTGCGGCGCCGTGGGCGGCGGCGGTGTCCATCGCGTTCGGTGCGGGGTAGGCGATGTGCGAGCGCACGATGACCAGCGACGGGCGCCCCTCTTCGTCGATAGCCTCCTGGGTCGCCTCGGCCAGGGCTTCGAGGTCTTCGGAGTCGGCGACGTGCAGGACGTGCCACCCTTGCGCCTCGAAGCGCTTGCCCTTGTCCTCGCCGTCGAAGGAGATGGCCGTGGTGCCGTCGATGGTGATGCGGTTGTCGTCGTAGAAGTAGACGAGTTTGCCCAGGGCGTTCTGGCCGGCCAGGGAGGCGGCCTCGTTGGAGACGCCCTCCATCAGGTCGCCGTCAGAGCAGATCGCGAAGACCCTGTGGTCCACGATCTCGTGCCCGATGCGGTTGTAACGGTCGGCCAGAAAGCGCTCGGCCATCGCCATACCCACGCCGTTGGCGAAGCCCTGCCCGAGCGGCCCCGTGGTCGTCTCGATGCCCGGTGTGAGGAAGTGCTCCGGGTGGCCCGGCGTGATGGAGCCCGTCTGGCGGAAGCGCTTGATCTGGTCCAGCGGCAAATCGTAGCCGGTCAGGTGCAGCATCGAGTACTGCAGGATCGAGGCGTGCCCGGCGGACAGGACGAACCGGTCCCTGTCCTTCCACCCCGGGTTCTCCGGGTTATGGCGCATGAACTTCGTGTAGATGGTGTAGGCCAGCGGGGCCATCGCCATCGCGGTGCCAGGGTGGCCGTTGCCGGCCTTCTGCACGGCGTCCATCGCCAGCGTCCTGACCGTGTCGATGGAACGCCGCGCCACGTTTTGTTCGGTCTTGAGATCCAAACCTTCTCCTGATCGCTCGCTCTTCCTGGATGCGAAATGGCCGGGCCCTCGCGCAGATCCGGACCACGCACGACGGCCCGCGCCGTACTCTCTAGTCTTTAGGACACCGGATGGTAGCGGCGGTCAATCGCCTCCATCTTCTCGACCTTCTTCGCTGATGAACCGCCCGCGAACTCGGACGCCAGCCACGCGTCGAGTACCGTCTTGGCCGCCTCGGGACCTATGACGCGCTGCCCCATGGTCAGGACTTGCGCGTTGTTGGACTTACGCGCCCTCTCGGCCGAGTAGACGTCGTGGCACTGGGCGGCGCGCACGCCCGGGATCTTGTTGGCCGTGATGCTCATGCCGAGGCCCGTGCCGCAGCACAGGATCGCCCGCTCGTGCTCGCCCCTGGCAACGGCCTCCGCGACCTCGGATGCCACGTCCGGGTAGTCGGCGCCTTCCTTGATCCCGTAGTCCTGGACCTCGTAGCCCAATTCCTCCAGGCGCTCTATGAGCGTGCCCTTGAGTTCCAGTGCCGCGTCGTCCGAGCCTATCCCGATCTTCATCTCTTCGCCTCCTCGGTAGTCTGCCTGATCCAAACAACGGTGGATGTTGGGTGATGTGTTTCCCGCACTCCGAGCCTTACACCACCATCACCCTCCGGACGCCATCCTTGCGGGTGGGATTCCGGTCTGCGTGGGTGTTCCGCGACCCCGCATCACGAGGCCCAGAACCCGCCGGGGGCGAACAACTCTTCGACGCACTCGTCGAGGATGCCGGCCTCGTTGGCGAGGTCGAGGACCGTGTAGCGGCTGCGGATCATCTGCGCCCGCCGGTAGGTCGCCCTGAAGTCCTCCCGGCTCAGCCCGATCTCCTCGGGGCTCGTGGGACACCCGGCCTTGTGCAGCAGGTCGCGCAACTCTGCCGCCGGCATCAACTGCTCTTCGATCTCTCCGCGCAACCCCGGCCAGACCTTCCCGAGCAGCTCCAGCCGCTCGCCGAGCGCGTCGGCGTCGAGGTACTTGGCGAGGGCCTGCTTGACGGCCGGGTCTTCGAGCGGCGGGTTGTGGGCGGCCCGCACCCTCTCTTCGACCTCCTCGGGAGAAGGCCACTCCCGCTTTATGGCCTCTATGTCCGGGGCCGCGAGGTCGCGCTCCAGGACCCGCTCGTACAGGGAGGCGATGGCGATGGTGCCCAGCCCGACCTTGAAGCCGTGCGATAGCGGCGGGTTCTGGTCGCGGCCGAGGCCCTCGCCCTCCCAGAGGTGGCTGAACTGGTGTTCGGCGCCCGAGGCCGTGCGCGAAGACTGGTAGGCCTGCATCGCCAGGCCGGACATGATGAGGCCTTCGATCAGGCCGTCCATCGTCTCCTGGTCCCCGTCGCGCAACTCGACGGGTTTGGAGATCCAACCCCGCAGGTGGTCCTGCACGAGATCCCAACCGTTCTGGTCGATCTTCTCCACGCCCACAGCGTCCGCCACAAGCCAGTCCGCCCCGGACGTCACCTTGCCCAACAGGTCCGCGTACCCGGCGGCCGTCATCTTTTCGGGGGCGCCTACCAGGATGCCCACGTCGGCCAGCACGGCGCGCGGGGCCGGGCACGTCAGGGTCTGTTTGGCGCCGTCGTACTCTATGGAGGCGCCGAACGCCGTGTAGCCGTCCATCGAGGCGGCGGTGGCGACGTTCATGTACGGCCGGTCGCACTCGTAGGCCGCGCGCTTGGCGATGTCGTTGAGCGTCCCCGAGCCGACGGCCACCGGGATCGCGTCGTGTTCGCGCAGCGAGTCTATGAGGAGCTGGGTGTTGTCGTACCTGGCGTACAGGGGCGGGTTGCTGGAGAACACGTACGGCGGAACGGTCTCACGGCCGGCCTCCTCGAAGAGCCGCTGGACCTCCCTGCCCGCGACGGCGAACTCGTTCTCGTCCGTGACGACGACGGCCTTCGCGTCGCCGAAGCCCTCGGCGAACAGGTCGTTTACGGAGGAGAGCACGTCCGTGCCGATGGTCACGTTCTGGGTGTCAGTCGCGTCGCGCAGGGCCGATTGGATCTTGTTCTCTGTCATGCGTCGCCCTCTGTTGTCGGAGACTCTGCCGATCCATCCGCCGTCATCTCGAAGGTCCCTTCCTTCTTGCGTGTGGTGTACCCGGCTTTATCCGCGGCCAATCTTTGGGATTAGTCGTCGTTTTCGGACCAGCCGAGCTCCTCCCACATCTTCGGCGGTATCAGGCGGTCGATGCGGTCTAGAACGAACTCCGGCAGGTTCTCCTCCGACTCCCCGGCGAGCATCTCGGGCGTGGTCTCGCCGGTAAAGACCACGGCCGATGGCATGCCGGCGTCGAGGGCCATCCGGATCTCGGTGTAGAGCCGGTCCCCGGTCATCACGCACTCGGCCGCGTCCAACCCGACCATCTCGGTGATGGTCTCCAGCATGATCGGGTCCGGCTTGCCGGTGTTGACCTCGCACCTGGTCTGCGTGCACGCCTCTATGGCCCCGACGATCGCGGCCGCGTCGGGCTCGCCCCTGCCGCCGGGGAACGGGCAGTAGCGGTCCGGGTTGGTGGTCACCAGCCTGGCCCGCTCGTAGAACCAGATGGCGTCGAAGGCGATCTGGAGCTTCTTGTACTCGAAGGTCCGGTCGTAGGAGGCGATGACGATGTCTATCTCCTCCGGATCCTCGGACATCTTTATGCCCGCGTTGCGTAAAGACCTCTTTAGCGGCTCCTCGGCGATAGGATAGACGACCGCCTCGGGATGATTCTGGAGGAGCCACTGGGTCATGGTGACGACGGTGTTGACGGTCTCTTCCTGCGGCGTGGGGAGGCCGAGCTTGGTGAGCTTCTCGGCGTACATCTCAGGGTCTTTGGTCGGGTTGTTGGAGAGAAAGACGACCTTCCTGCCGTTGTCTCGCAGGGTCTCGACGAGGCGCTTCGCCCCCGGCAGCAGCTCGTCGCCGAGGTAGATGGTGCCGTCCAGGTCGAAGACGTAGCCGTCGTAGAGCCTGTCCGGGACCTTCAGGTCCGCCGAGCTTTGCGCGCCTCTCTCCGTCATCGTTCCCCTTCCGTGGAGTAGTTGTGGGCCGCTCAGGTCATCGGCGCTTCTCCGAGAGCGCCCCGCCCGCCGCGCGCAGCACGTAGAGCATCGAGACGGCGCCGGGGTCCTTGTGGCCGCGGCTGCGTTCCCCGAGCTTGGAGGCCCGGCCCCGCGTGCTGATCATGCCTGCCGTGGCCTCCGCACCCGTCTCGGCGGCGGGCGTCGCAGCGCTCCAGGCGTCGGCCACGGAGGACCCGCCCCCGGCGGCCTCGCCGAAGGAGCGGACGAAGGGATCCAGCGTGTCGAGCATCGTCTTGTCGCCGGGCGCCGCCTTGCCGAGTTGTCCCAGCGTGGAGAGCGAGGAGGCGAGGGCCTCGTGCAGCGCGTTGGCGTCGGGATCTTCTTCGTCCCCGAGGGACTGGCCGATGGCCGTGATCCAGGCCCCGTACAGCGCACCCGAAGC
>CAXTDD010000261.1:0-4922 GCA_964242955.1 uncultured Rubrobacteraceae bacterium
GGGGTTTTAGCTTCTGTGCGGTTTATTGTGCGGGCGCGGGCGGGCCCCCCGCGGGCGCCCTTCGTCTCTTGCTAGAGGCTAACGGCTAAAGGCTAACGGCTCCAACGCTTGCCATCCGGCACCGTTCGCTGCTATAAGTTGTGGTTAGAGACGAGGTGCCCACCAGCTAGGGTATCGGGGAGGCAAGAGGCATGACCCAGACGTTGCTTGTGTTTGCCGGCGCTCTGCTGCTGGCGGTCAGCGTCGCGACCCTTCTCGTCGCCGTGCGCACCTTGCGGACAGCCCGCCGGTACGTGGATCTGGCCGAGGAACGCCTGGAACTCATGCGAGAGGGGCAGGACCGTCTCCTCGCCCACATGGAAGAGCAGCGCCGGGTCATCGAGGAAGAACGGAAAGACGCCGGGCTGGACGTCCGCACGCGCGAGGGCGCCGGGCACCGCATGGTGCGCGCAAAACTGGTGCGGCGCGTTTCGAGTGGGGCCGGGGGCCAACCCGGGGCCGGACAGGGGAGCCCTGCGAACGACCCGCCCGCGGAGGCGCCGGAGAACCGTGGACGCCTGGAGGAGACGCCCCGCGAGGAGCCGCCGAAGGCAAGGAAAGCCCAGCGGCCGGCGGGCCTGCCCGAAACCCGGTCGTCCGGGGCCCCCGAGCCGCCGAAAGAAGAGGAGCGGCCACGGCGCGCGGTGGTGCGTCCCCATCCGGACGACGACGTCAAGCCGGGCAGCACGCTCGCCGGGCAGGTGCGGTCGTCTGGTGGGTCCCCCATCCGGATGTTCCGCGTATTCTACGACCGGTACCTGGACAACTACGAGGGCTACGTCAAGCTGGCCGAGAGGATCCACCAGACGCGCACCGAAGGAGAGAGGGTCCCCGGCTCCAGGGCCGAGCGCGAGTGGAAGGAGCGGCTGCGCCGGGTGAACGACGGCATAGAGCGGACGACCGCGCGGCTGGACATCCTGGAGCACTCCAACCCGGAGCTCGCCTCCGACGACCGCGTCTCCCGCCGGGCCGCCGTCGCCCGCTCCCACGCGGGGATCTCCAAAGGCATATAGCCGTCCGGGCCGCCAGGTTCCAGTCTTTCGGAGGACCCGCCAACGAGGCACCATCCTATCATCACGAGCCGGAGCCCCGGTCCCTCCATGGAAAACATCCCTCCTTGCCGCCGGGCGGGATCGGCGCACACTCCAGGCGCGGGATTGCCTAAAGTTACGGAAAAGAGTATAAGTCGCCGTAACGGGTGGTAGGCGAAGGGAGAAGCGTATGTTGCAGCGGATCGCCGCGCGGCTGGGGCACGATACCGTGGAGCTCGGCGCCGACACCGAGCGGACGATGGGGTTCGGGAACACCATCATGGTGTGGCTCGCGGCGAACATGGTGGTTACGACGCTGCTCACGGGGACGCTGTTCGTGCCCGGGATTCGTTACTTGCAGGCGGTCCTCATCATCGTCCTCGGCACGCTGCTAGGGGTGGCCGTGCTCGCGCTGGTGGGCTGCATCGGGACGCGCACGGGGCTGCCGACGATGGTCATTTCGCGCGGGGCGTTCGGTGTACGGGGCGGCACGTTTCCGGGGCTCATGAACCTCGCGGTGCTCATGGGCTGGAGCTGGGTGCAGGCGCTTCTGGCCGGGATCGCGGTAAACAGCGCGGTCGAGTCGCTCACGGGGTTCTCGAGCGTCATCCTGTTTACGGTCCTGTGCCAGGGTCTGGTCGTGGGGCTGGCGCTCTTCGGGCACCAGGGGATAGAGAGGGTCGAGCCGTTCATCGCGGTCGTCATGATCGGGCTGGCCCTCTTCGTCTTCTACACCGCCTTCGGCAGGTTCGGCATCGGCGAGTTCGTCGCCATCCGGGCCGACCCGTCGACCGGGATGACCGCCGCGATAGCTCTTGATGTGGTGGTGGCGACGGCCATCTCGTGGACGGTGCTGTCCGCGGACTTCAACCGCAACGCCAAGACCCAGCTCGGGGGTATTGGCGGGACCGTGATCGGCTACACGACCTCGACGGTGCTGGCGATGAGCCTCGGGGTGACGGCGGCGGCGTTCGCGCAGATCAAAGGCGGCGCGGCGCAGGGCTTCGACGCGGCGGTGCTGGTGGAGAACTTCGGGATACCGGCGGCGGTCGTGGTCTTTCTCTCCGTGATGGCTACCAACACGCTGGTGGTGTACGGCATGATCATGTCCTATTTGAACCTCCGACCCCAGAGCGGATTCTTGGGTCCCGCGCTGGTCATCGGGCTCGTCTCCATCCTCGGGGCGACGTGGCAGGGCGTGTTGAGCTATTTTCTCGACTTTTTGCTGCTCATCGGGACGTTTTTCGTACCCATCTTCGCGATCATGCTCGCCGACTACTATCTGCTGCGCCGCGGCGATTACTCGGTGGACGACCTGTTGCAGAGGCGCGGCGGGCGGTACTGGTTCACGGGCGGGTTCAACCTGCCGGCCTGGGCGGCGTACGCGATCGGGGCGGGGATGGCGTTGTACTGGACCAGGATCTCACCGCTCTCCTTCGGCGCCACCGTCCCCGTCTTCGTCCTCACGCTCGTTCTCTACCTGGCGTTCCGCCTCGCCGCCGACCGGATCGGCAATCGTCCGTCGGCCGCACGGACGGACGAGGCCGCAGGCTAGGCCCCGCCGTGCGCGTGGGACGCATCGTGGACCTCTCGCGCCGGGTGGACGACGCAACCCAGGTCTACCCCGGCGACCCGCTGGTGCGCCTCGCGTCCGCCACGACCATCGCGGCCGACGGCGTGAACGTGCTCGAAGTACACATCGGCAGCCACTCGGGCACCCACGTCGACGCCCCCTCCCACTTCGTCGAGGACGGGCCGCGCATAGACGAGTTGGACCTCGGCCTCTTCGTCGGCCCCGCGGTCGTGATCGACGTGCGCGGGAAGGGGCCGCGGGAGAGAATAACGGTCGAAGACCTCCGCCCCTACGAGCACCAGCTCTCCGAGGGCGTCGTGGCCGTCGTCCGTACCGGCTGGGAGGAACGCTACGGCACGCCGGAATATTACGACCACCCGTTCCTGGACCGGCGGGCGGCGCAACTCATCCTGGACGCCGGCGCCAGGACCCTCGCCATCGACGCCCTCAACGTGGACGAGACCGTGCTGGAGGGCGAGCATCCGGAAGGCTACCCCGTCCACCACCTGATTCTGGGCGCCGGCGGCGTCATCGCGGAGAACCTGACGAACCTGGAAGCCGTCGACTTCCCCGACCCCGTCGTGAGTCTCCTACCCGTAAAGCTCGGCAGCTCCGACGGGGCGCCCGTGCGGGCGGTGGCGCTGGAGATTTCGTTTTAGCATTTCAGCCGGTCAGCCTTTTCTTTTTCTGACGATCTGGCACTTCGCGAACCGGCAGCGGGTCGACTGCCCCGCGGCGTGCCCGCGGCCAACTCCAAGAAGCCGACGAGCCGAAAGGGGTCTCGGCACCACTTCAGCAATCTTGTACTTTGAGAGTGGAGCTGCTCCGGACGTCTAGCCACCGAGGAGGCGCAGGTTCTCGCGCACTATCACCGTGGCCGGGTGCGTGTCCCCGCAGATGTCCGTGCGGACGGCCAGGGCGCGCTCCAAGTGCGACCGGGCCTCTTTATCCCTGCCCCGAAACTGCAGAAGGATGCCCAGCTTGAGGAGGCTCGTCGAGGTGTCGAAGTTTTGCTCTCCCAGGGTATCCTCGCGGACGGCCAGGGCGCGCTCCAGGTAGGCTTGGGCCTCGTCGTAGAGACCGTAGCCCGCCAGGTTTGTGCCGTGCACGTCCAAGGCGTCTGCGGCGTCAGCGTATTCGGCCCTGAAGTTTGCGTGCCGGTTGGCCTCCGCCCGTTCTCGGTAGCGGCGGCCGTCGTCGTTGTGCCCCCGCGCGTCGCAAACACCGGCCAGTACCCGGAGGAGCCCACCCGTCTTCGGGTGGTCTTCGCCGTACATCTGTTCGGAGCCGTTCAGCGCCGCGCGCAGCGAGCCACTGGCCTGTTCAAGCATCCACGCTAGCCGCCGAGCGGGCAGCGTTTCGCCTTGTCCCGCCCACTCCGCGAACACTGCCCCGACGTTCGCGAGCGTACTGGCTGCGGCCGGCGGCGGGTTCGCGCTAACGTTCCTGTAGATTGACAGGGCAGCCTCCAAGCTCAACATTGCCCGAGAATAGTCCCCCTCCGCCCGCAGCGCTCTGCCGGCCATGGTGAGTTCGCTGGCGTTACGCTCGTGGTTCGGCCCGAACTCGCCGGTGCGGACCTCCAGCGCGCTCATGAGGTGGGGCCCCGCCGCCCGAAAGCGGCCGAGGTCCATCATCAGGGCGCCCGCGTTGCCGTAACTCTCGGCCACCCTGTAGACGGCCTCTCTCCTGTCACGGTCGTTCTCCGGCGGGGTGCTCTCCCACGCCTTCTTGCGGATGCGCAGGGCCCTCTCGTATAGGGGAAGCACCTCGTGGTAGAGGTCCTCGTCCGCGTACATCGCCCCGAGGTTGTTGCAGGTGGCGGCGATGTCCGGGTCGTCGGGCTCGAGGAAGAGTTCCTGGGCTTCCAAAACCTCCCAGTAAATGGCCTTGGCCGCCGCCTTTTCTCCTTTGTGGTCCAGTACCGAGGCCACGTTGCTGCGTAGCCGTAGGGTGGCAGCGTCGTTCGGCCCGTAGAGCTCGGCGCTAATCTCCCACGCGCGCCGCGCGTACGGCAGGGCTTCGTCGTATGCCCCGAGTTCGCGAAGGGTTATGCTTAGCGCCATGCAGCAGTTCGCGGCCATCGCGTCGCCCCGCTCCTCGGCCACGACGGTCACAGACCTCATGTGGGGTGCCAACGCCTCCAGTCGGGCCGGCTGCCCGGCCCTCTGGGCGTGCTTGGCGGCGCGCACGCATGCCGTCTCCACCGCCGCCTGGGCCCCGTCGTCCGGGGTCGCGGCCAGCGCGAAGGCGACAACGAGGCGGTGCATCCCGAACGT
>CAXTDD010000262.1:0-4913 GCA_964242955.1 uncultured Rubrobacteraceae bacterium
CGGGCTCGCCGACCACCGGCTGGACGAGGCCCTCGCCTTCCTGGCCGACTGCGGCTACGACGGCGTGTCCCTAACCCTGGATCACCACCATCTCGACCCCTTCGACGGGCACCTGCCCCGTCGCCTGGACGATCTCCGATCCTTACTGGACCGTCTGGGGCTCGCGGTCGTAATAGAGACCGGCGCCCGGTTCATCCTGGATCCCCGCCGCAAACACGAGCCGACCCTGCTCTCCGAGAACGGGCGCGAACGCCGGGTGGACTTCCTGCTCCGCGCCGTGGACATCGCCGCCGCCCTGGACGCCGAGGCCGTCTCCTTCTGGTCGGGGACGAAGCCGGTCGATGTGGAATCCCAAGAAGCCTGGCGCCGGCTCGTGGACGGCTGCGCCAGGGTGACCGAGGCGGCCGAGGAGCGGGACGTGGTCCTGGCTTTCGAGCCTGAACCGGGACACCTGGTCGACCGGCTGGACCTTTACTACGAGCTCGCCAGGGAGCTCGGGGACCCGGAGCGGTTTGGGCTCACCCTCGACGTCGGGCACTGCCTGTGCGTGGGGGAAGATCCGATCCCGGCCGCCATCCGCGAGGCCGGCGGGCGCCTGGCGAACGTTCACATCGAGGACATGCGGCGGGAGGCCCACGAACACCTCGACTTCGGTGAAGGAGAGATCGACTTCCCCCCCGTCCTCGATGCGCTCCGCGACGTGGGCTACCGGGGCCTGGTCTCCGTCGAGCTCTCCCGCCACAGCCACGCCGCGGATATCGTGGTACCGCGGGCCATCGAGTTCCTCCGGGAGGCCGAACTCAAGGAGACCGCCGTATGACGCCGGCCGGCCGAGAAGACCTGTGGGCCTCCCTCCGGGACCGGGCGCCCGCCGACGGGATAGCCTGGCTGGAGGAGAAGACCGGAGCCGCCGCCGAAGACCCCGGCGTCGTGGCGACCGCGTTCCCGGCCGTCGGAAGAAAGGTGGGGCGGGGACCGCTCGAGCCGGCGTCCGACCCGGACGACGTACACGCCTGGACGGTGGACGACGCGGGCCGCGCGCTGCTCTTGCTGGCGGTGGGAGACGGGGTCGGAGATCAGCTAGACGACCTCTACCGCCACGGGGACGCGGCCGAGCGGCGCGGCGTGCTACGCGCCCTGCCGTTCTTACCCGTCGGGGACTCGGCGCTGTGGGTCGTAGAGGACGCTTTGCGGACCAACGACGCGAGGCTCATCGCGGCGGCCATGGGGCCCTACGCCTTCGCGCATCTGGACGACGCGGCGCTCGCCCAGGCCGTGCTCAAGTGCGTGTTCGTGGGGATTCCCGTCTCGCCGCTTGGGGAGCTCGAAGAGCGGGCCACACCGGACCTCTCCCGGATGCTAGCCGGATACGTTCACGAGCGCATCGCCGCCGGGCGCGACGTGCCGGCCGAGGTCTGGGCCATCATAGACCTGCACCCGCCCGCCAAGGAGCTGGACGGGATCTCCGCCGAGCTGGACCACCCAATCGAAGCCCGCCGCCGGGCGGCACAGAGGGCCCTGGCGGACCGCCGGGCCGTAGAGGAATCGGTAGGAAAGGACAGTTAGACATGCGAATCTTCGAGCCGCACGCCCACATGACCTCGCGCACCACCGACGACTACGAGAGGATGGCCGCCGCCGGCGTGAAGGCCATCGTCGAGCCGGCGTTCTGGCTGGGCCAGCCCCGCACCCACGTCGGCACCTTCCTGGACTACTTCGACGGCCTGCTGGGCTTCGAGAGGTTCAGGGCCGGGCAGTACGGCATCAAGCACTTCTGCACGATGGGCCTGAACCCCAAGGAGGCCAACGACGACCTCGTGCGCGACGGTGTGCTTGAAGCTTTGCCGCGGTATCTGGAGAAGGACGGGGTCGTGGCGGTCGGTGAGATCGGGTTCGACTCCATGACCGTCGCCGAAGAAGACGTCCTGCTGGCGCAGTTGGCGCTGGCCCGGGAGCACGACCTCCCGGCGCTCGTCCACACCCCGCACCGCGACAAGCTCGCCGGGACGCGACGCACACTCGAGATCGTGGACGAGTCCGGACTGCCGCCCGGTCGGGTCCTCGTCGACCACAACAACGAGCTCACCGTGGGCGAGGTGATCGACTCCGGATGCTTTATGGGCTTCTCCATCTACCCGAACACGAAGATGGACGAGGATAGGATGGTTCGCGTCCTCCAGGAGCACGGCACGGACCGTATGATCCTGAACTCCGCCTGCGACTGGGGCCAGAGCGACCCCCTGAAGGTGCGCAAGACCGCAGACGCGATGCTCGCGGCCGGCTTCACGGAGGACGACGTGGGCAAGGTCGTCTGGCGCAACCCGGTAGCGTTTTTCTCCCAGAGTGGCCGTCTGGAGTTGGACGAAGCATCGGAGACGGCCGCCGACCCGGCCGCCACCTACGCGGGCAACTCGCTCCTGCGCGGCGGGCACTCGAAGGCCTGATGCGCCTCCGCCACCGCGACGGCAGCGCCGTCCACCTCTCCTACTGTAGCAACGTCCACCCCGCGGACGACCTGGAGGGCGTCCTCGGCCAGCTCGACCGCTACGCCGGCCCCGTCAGGGAGGCCCTGGACGCGCCCCGGCTGGGCCTCGGGCTGTGGCTTGCGGCACCCGTCGCCTTCCGCCTGGCGAACGATCCGGGGGCCCTCAAGAGCCTGCGCTCCCGGCTGGAGGCGCACCGCCTGGAGGTGGTCACCTTTAACGGCTTTCCCTACAAGGCTTTCCACGCCCCCGTTGTAAAGAAGGCCGTCTACTTTCCCGACTGGGCCGACCCGGCGCGCGTCGACTACACGCTCGCCCTGGCCCGCATCCTGGCCGCGCTGCTCCCGGAAGGGGTGGATGTCGGCAGCATCTCGACCGTGCCGCTGGGATGGCGTCAGGGCTGGACGGAGGCCTCGGGCGACGCGGCGCGTCGCTCGCTGGAGCAGGTGGCTCGGGGTCTTGCCGACCTCGAAGCCCGGACCGGAAAGACCATCAGGCTCGCCCTGGAGCCGGAGCCCGGCTGCGTCGCCGAGACCACGGAAGGGGTCGTCGCGGCGCTCCAGAACGTAGACCCGGAGTGGGTCGGCGTCTGTCTGGACGCCTGCCACCTGGCCGTCCAGTTCGAGGAGACCGGAGAAGCCCTGGAGATGCTGCGTGAAGCCGGGGTCCCGCTCGTGAAGGCGCAGCTCTCGAGCGCGCTCAGGGTGGAGCGCCCCCGGGACCCGGCGGAGAGGGAGCGGCTGGCCCGCTTCGTCGAGCCGCGCTTTTTGCACCAGACGCGGGAACGAATGAACGGCGGCGTGGCCGGCGTGGACGACCTCCCCGAGGCCCTCGCAGGGGCCCTCCCGGGCGATAGTGAGTGGCGGGTGCATTTTCACGTTCCGGTCCATTATCCTGGTGAGGAGACGACCCAGGACGAGTTGCTGAAGTCTTTGAACGTCCTGCTCGGGGGCGAGGTGCCCGCGACGACGCATCTGGAGGTCGAGACCTATACGTGGTCGGTCTTGCCGATAGGAGATAGGCCCACTGATGAGCGTGGTCTCGTCGAGGGGCTCGCGCGGGAAATGTCGTGGACGAGGGACTGCCTGATCGGGCTGGGACTGGAGGAGACGGCCCCGTGAACCCCAAAAAACTCGTCGTGCTCGACGTCGTCGGCCTCACGCCGCGCCTGCTGGAACACATGCCGCGCCTCTCGAAGCTCGCCAGCGCCGGGTTCGGGGCCGAGCTCGGGACCGTGCTGCCGGCCGTCACCTGCTCGGCGCAATCCACTTTTCTGACCGGCCTGGCGCCGCGCGACCACGGCGTCGTGGGTAACGGCTGGTTCTTTCGGGATCTCGGCGAGGTCTTCTTCTGGAGGCAGCACAACGCCCTGGTCGGCGGCGAGAAGGTGTGGGAGACGGCCCGGCGGGCCTTCCCGGACTACAAGGCGGCGAACATGTGCTGGTGGTACGCGATGGGGATGTCCACGGACCTGACGCTTACCCCACGGCCCGTCTACCACGCCGACGGGCGCAAGTCCCCGGACTGCTACACCTATCCCCCGAACCTGCGCGAGGACCTCACCGCCGAGCTCGGTGAGTTTCCCCTCTTCCAGTACTGGGGGCCGACCGCGAACATAAAATCCTCTGAGTGGATCTCCGCCGCCGCCGGGAAGGTGCTGGACCGGGCGGACCCCGACCTCACCCTCGTCTACCTGCCCCACCTCGACTACGACCTCCAGAAGTTCGGCCCCGACTCCCCCGAGGCCGTCGCCGCCGCCAGGGAGATAGACCGGGTCGCGGGTCGCCTTGTGGACGAGGCCTTGCAAAAAGGCGCCACCGTCGTCGTGCTCTCGGAGTACGGGATCACGCCGGCCAGGCGCCACGTCGAGATCAACCGCCACCTCCGTAGCGCCGGCCTGCTAAACGTCTACGCCCAGGACGGCATGGAGTACCTCGACCCCTGGACCTCTCCGGCCTTCGCGGTCGCCGACCACCAGGTCGCCCACGTCTACGTCAGAGAACCTTCGCTCGTCCCGAAGGTCAAGGCCCTCGTCGAAGGACTCGACGGCGTGGATAAAGTGCTCGACGCCGAAGGCAAGGCGGCGGCCGGCCTCGACCACGAGCGTTCGGGCGAGCTGGTCGCGGTCGCGGAGCCCGACGCCTGGTTCGCCTACTACTACTGGCTCGACGACGGGCGGGCCCCGGATTTCGCCCGCACGGTCGAGATCCACCGCAAGCCCGGCTTCGACCCGGCCGAACTCTTCATGGACCCCGAAGATCGCCTCGTCAAAGCCCGCGCCGCGTACGCCCTCGGGCGCAAGAAGCTCGGCTTCCGCTACGTCATGGACGTCGTCCCCCTGGACCCGTCTCCCGTGCGTGGCTCCCACGGCAGGCTCCCCGACGACCCCAGGGACGGGCCGGTCTTGCTCTGCTCGGACCCCGACGCCGG
>CAXTDD010000263.1:0-4903 GCA_964242955.1 uncultured Rubrobacteraceae bacterium
TCGTGGCGGCCAACTGCATCGGGATCTTTATAGCCAACTTCACCTCGTCGCCGGCGGACGTGTTGCTGTACGCGACGGCCATTCTGTTTCCCCTGATCTACCTCTCAGGCTTCTTCCGCAACCAGAACCCGGAGGGCATATCGCTGGCCCTCCGCGGCTTCGTCCCCTTCGCCTACACCAACGACGCCCTGAAGACCGTCTTCGGCCTCACGACGGGCACCGCGCCGCTGGAGGCGATGGTCTACCCCGTCCTCATCTGCGCCGTCATGGCCCTCGCCGTCTGCCTCACCGCGCCACGGCTGCTGCGAACGCGCCTGTAGGCTCCGGCGCCTCCGGCGGCGCGTGCAATGCGGTTTTCCGGTGTGCTAGGATGCCGCCTATCTCGTTGGGGCCTTTAGGGAAGGGCAGGGGGAGTCATGAATAGCATTCGCCGGTACGCCGTCTGGATCGTCATCGCGCTCGTCGGGGCCGTGTGTTGGGGGGTGCTGGCGCTCTCCAGGGGGGAGTCGATCAACGCCGGGTGGCTGCTCTTCGCGGCCATAGCCTCCTACGCCATCGCCTACAGGTTCTACGCGCGGTTTATCCAGAGAAAGGTCCTGGAAACCGACGACTCCAGGGCCACACCCGCCGAGCGGCTCAACAACGGGCGGGACTTCGAGCCTATGGACCGGCGGGTGCTCTTCGGGCACCACTTCGCGGCCATAGCCGGGGCCGGTCCGCTCGTAGGGCCCGTGCTCGCGGCGCAGATGGGGTTCTTGCCCGGCACCGTCTGGATCATCGTCGGCGTGATCCTCGCGGGTGCCGTCCAGGACATGACGACGCTGTTCTTCTCCATGAGGAGGAACGGCAAGACGCTGGGGCAGATGGCGCGGGAGGAGATAGGTCCCGTGGGCGGCATCGCGGCGCTCGTGGCGGTGCTCTCGATCATGGTGATCCTGCTGGCCGTGCTCGCCCTCGTCGTGGTCAACGCGCTGGCCGAGTCGCCGTGGGGCTCGTTCTCGCTGCTGATGACGCTTCCGATAGCCCTGTTCATGGGCGTGTACCTGCGCTTCTTGCGGCCTGGCCGGGTATTGGAAGTCTCGCTCATCGGGGTGGTGTTGCTGCTGTTGGCGATCCTGGGCGGGGGTTGGATCTCGGAGGCCTCGGCCTACGCGGAGGTCTTCACCTTCACCCCGAACCAGATAGTCTTCGCCCTCATCGCCTACGGCTTCGTCGCGAGCGTGCTGCCGGTGTGGGTGCTTCTGGCGCCGCGGGACTACCTCTCGACGTTCATGAAGATAGGGACCATAGCGCTTCTGGCAATCGGCATCGCGATCACGCTCCCCGTCCTCCAGATGCCGCCCGTCACCGAGTTCGCCTCCTCCGGCGACGGTCCGGCGTTCGCGGGCCCGCTCTTCCCGTTCGTCTTTATAACGATAGCCTGCGGGGCGTTATCCGGGTTCCACGCGCTGGTGGCCTCGGGGACGACGCCGAAGCTGATCCAGAAAGAGTCCCAGGTCAGGTTCATCGGGTACGGGGCGATGCTGATGGAGTCGTTCGTGGCGGTCATGGCGATCATCGCGGCCACCACGCTGGACCCCGGCATCTACTTCTCGATGAACGCCTCGGCCGGCGTGCTCGGCGAGACGGCCCAGTCGGCCTCCCAGGCGGTCGCGGGCTTCGGCTTCCAGGTCTCGCCCGAGACGCTCAACCAGACGGCCCAGAACGTGGGCGAGGAGAGCATCATCGGCAGGACGGGCGGGGCGCCGACGCTCGCGGTGGGGATGGCCCAGATCTTCTCCAGCGTGCTCGGCGGGGCGGCGCTGCAGGCGTTCTGGTACCACTTCGCCATCATGTTCGAGGCATTGTTTATCTTGACGACCGTCGACGCCGGTACCCGTGTCGGGCGGTTCATGATCCAGGACATGATCGGCAACGTCTACCGCCCCTTCGCCCGCACCTCCTGGCTGCCGGGCAACATCATCGCGAGCGCCATCATCGTCGGCGCCTGGGGCTACTTCCTCTACGCCGGCGTGAACGACCCTCTGGGCGGCATCAACCAGCTCTTCCCCCTCTTCGGCATCGCCAACCAGCTTCTGGCCGCCGTCGCCCTGACCGTCGGCACCACCATCCTCATAAAGATGGGCAAGCTCAAGTACGCCTGGGTCACGGCGCTGCCGCTCGCCTGGGACGCCACGGTCACGCTGACGGCCAGCGCGTACAAGATCCTGCCGGGAGAGTTCCGCGTCAGCTTCTGGACCCAGCGCTCCGAAGCAGCCCAATCCCTTCGATCCGGCGAGGTGAGCGAGGAGATAGCGGCCTTAGGCGCCGCGAACCTCGACGACGTGCGCCAGGTGCTCGTGAACACGACCGTCGACTGGGTGCTCTCGATCCTGTTCGCCGCCCTGATCGTCATAATTATCGTGGACGCCGCCCGCGTCTGGTTCGGCATCATCCGGGGCCGCAAGGAGCCGGAGATGAGCGAGGCCCCCTGGGAAGAGTCCCGCCTGGACCGCGAGGGCCAGCCCGTCGAGGACCGCGAGCCCGTGGGAACGGGGAGCTAGAATAGAGGGCAATGAACCCCCTGCGCGCCATCTGGGAGTACCTCAAGGAGATCTCGGGCGAGAACGCCTACGACAGGTACCTGGCGGTCCACGCCACGACCCACCCGGACCACCCGGCCATGAGCCGCGGCGAGTTCTACCGCGACCGCCAGGACGAGAAGTACAACAACCCCGGCAGCCGATGTCCGTGTTAGGGAGAACGTAGCGGGCCGGTCGGGTCCGCCGGATAACAGGCATCAGGCTTCGGGTTTCAGGCATCAGGTTTGTCCGTTTGGGCGTGGGCGGGGTCCGTTGTACCGGGCTCATGGCGGAACGGGTCACACCGCGGACGCTTATGAGCGTCGAGGAGTATCTGGAGTTCGAGAAGGGCTCACCGGTCAAGCACGAGTACGTGGGCGGCCACGTCTATGCGATGGTCGGGGCCAGCCGGCGGCACAGCAGGATCTCGGGCAAAATCTTCCGCAAGCTCGCGGACGCCGCGGACGGGGGTCCCTGCCGCGTCCACCAGAGTGACATGAAGGTGCCGACCCCCGACAACCTCTTCTACTGCCCGGAAGTCGTGGTCGCCTGCGGACCGGAACCTTTGGACCCGTACCTCGAAGACGAACCCTGCCTCATCGTCAAAATCCTCTCCCCGAGCACCGAGGCCACCGACCGGCGGGAGAAGCTGCTCTCCTACCGGAAGATCCGGAGCCTGCAAGCGTACCTGACAGTGGAGCATGACGAAGCACGGATCGAGCACCACTACCGGAACGAACAGGACGGATGGCAGACCGAGGTCGTCGAAGATGGCGCTGTTGCAACTCCCTGCCCGCCGGACGCGGAACTGCCCCTGGCGGATGTCTACCGGGGCCTCTGAGCGCTCCGCTTTTGCCGGGCGGGCCACCGTACCTCCGTCTCGTCCGGGGTGAGCCTCTTTCCGGCGGAGTAGTGGAGGCCATGGGGGATGCAGAGCGGGGCCCCCGTGCGCGGGTCCGAAACGATGTCCGCGTCGACGCCGAAGACCTCACTCAAAAGCTCCGGCGTAACGACGTCCTGCGGCGGGCCGGCGTCGAAGACTTGCCCGTTGGAGAGTGCTATTACCTGGTGCGAGTAGCGGGCGGCGTTGTTGAGGTCGTGGAGGACCATCAGGATGGTGCGGCCTTCTTCGCGGTTGAGGCGGTCGAGGAGTTGGAGGACCTCCAATTGGTGGGCCATATCGAGGAAGGTCGTGGGTTCGTCGAGGAGGAGGGTCTCGGTCTCTTGCGCCAGGGCCATCGAGATCCAGGCCCGCTGCCTCTGGCCGCCGGAGAGGGTGTCGAGCGGCCTGTCGGCCAGGGGTAGGACCCCCGTGGTCTCCAGCGCCCGCTCGACGGCCTTCTCGTCCTGTTTGGACCACTGGCTCAGCCAGCTCTGGTGCGGGTAGCGTCCCTGGACCGCCAACTCCCTGACCGTGAGGCCTTCCGGGGCTGTGGGGTCCTGGGGCAGGATGCCGAGGCGTTTGGCGACCTCGCGGGTCGGCAGGTTCGAGATGGCGTCGCCGTCGAGGTAGATCGCGCCGCCCTGAGGCTTCATCAGGCGGGCCATCGAACGCAGCAACGTGGACTTGCCGCAGCCGTTGGGCCCGACGACAGAGGTGATCCTGCCCGCCGGCACCTCGACGGTGAGGTCCTCGACCACGGCCCTCCCATCGTAGCCGAGCGTGACCTTCTCTGTTCGCAGTTCGCTCATCGGAATGCGACCTCCAGGGCGTGTCTCCATCTCTTCTCTCGGCTCACGTCTGTCGCGTCAGGCGCGAGAGACGCTCTTCGTCGGTGATCCGCGGGCAGGTGAAGCACGGCTCGTTGCCAAGCTTGTAGTACAGGCAACACGCGCCGCGGACCCGCGTGGTCTCAGCTCCCCCCGCACGCTCCAGGACGAGAAAGTTCGTGGGCCCCGCCAGCGGGGACGGGCCGTCGAGCATCAGCCTGGCAAGCTGGAGCGCCTCGTCCTTCTGCCCCAGATCGAGGCCAACGTAAAGGAAGGCGTCAGCGCACGAGTCGGCGGCGACGCGCCACAGGGCCCGCTCCCCCCGCCGCGTCCCCATTTGGCGCAGCGCGGCGATTATCGCGGGCAGGTGGGTCTCCTCCAGGGCGCCGCGGATCCAGAAGAGCAGGTCCCTCTCCGACGGCAGCACCACGGTGTCCCGGTGGTTTGCGTCGGGATCGTTCGGGAGGACGGCGATGCCCGACCCGGCGAAGGCCAGGTCCGCGGAGCCTCGCCCGTCGAAGCGGAGGGCCACGTTCCCCGCGCGCAGGTCCGGAGCCCGGCGGTCGGTCAGAATCGCGGCGACTGCCGGCACGAGGAGGCGCCACAGGTAAGCCCTGAGCACGGAGGTGCCC
>CAXTDD010000264.1:0-4903 GCA_964242955.1 uncultured Rubrobacteraceae bacterium
ATCCCAGAGGGACCATGAACCCCGGCGTCATCGTGGGCCCCCCAAAGATGGACGGCCAGCTCCGCATCGGGCCCGGCCGGAAGCGCCTGCCGCTCGCGACGGGCCTGGATTTTTCGAATCAGGGCGGCTTCGCCAAGGCGGTCGAGCTGTGCAACGGGAGCGGGTTCTGCCGCAAAAAGACCGGCGGGACCATGTGCCCGTCGTTCATGGTTACCCTGGACGAGCAGGACTCGACGCGGGCCAGGGCAAACATGCTCCGCTCCGTCATCGAAGGCACGCTCCCGCCCGAGGAGTTGACGGGTTCCCGGATGCGCGAGGTCATGGACCTCTGCGTCGGGTGCAAGGCCTGCAAGACGGAGTGCCCGTCCCAGGTGGACGTGGCTTCCATGAAGACCGAGGTCCTGTACCAATCGGGCAAGAAGCACGGTTTCTCCGTCCGCCAGAAGGCGGCCGGCCACATCCGCACCCAGCTCGCCCTCGCCTCCAGGGCGCCCAGGCTCTTCAATTCCGTGGGGGGCACCCGCCTCGCCCGGCGCCTGGCCGCGCTGGTGGGCATCGACCCGCGCCGCTCGCTTCCGGGGGTGACCGAGAGGCCCTTCTCACAGCGATTCCCTAACCTCCCGCAGGGGGACGGTCCCGTTGAGGTCGCGCTCTTCAACGACACCTGGAACGAGTTCCAGCGGCCGGAGATCGGGGAGGGGATGGTGCGCCTCTTCGCCGCCGCGGACGTCAGGGTCCTGCTCCCCGAGGTCGTCTGCTGCGGCCGGCCGATGCTCTCGGAGGGGCTCGTCGAGCCCGCCAGGAAGAACGCCCATCGCAACCTGGATATCCTCACGCCCCTGATCGAACGCGGCGTCCCGCTCGTTGGCCTGGAGCCGAGCTGCATCCTGACGATGCGCGACGACTACGCGAAACTCCTGCCCGACGACCCGCGCGTCGGGAAGCTGGCCGAGGCGACCCGCCTCTTCGAGGAAGCATTGCTGGAGCTCGGAAGTGAACTTCCACTAGCGGACGGTTCTCCGGTTCTCCTGCACGGCCACTGCCACCAGAAGGCGCTCGTCGGCACGGGGCCGACGGAGAGGGCGCTCGCGCTCGCCCCCGGCACGCAGGTCGAGGTCGTGGACTCCGGGTGCTGCGGGATGGCGGGGCTCTTCGGCTACGAAAAGGGCCACTACGACGTCTCCATGAAGATGGGGGACCGTCGTCTCTTCCCGGCGGTGCGCGAGGCTGAGGGGCGCGTCGTCGTGGCGCCCGGGACGAGTTGCCGCGAGCAGATCCGGGACGGCACGGGACGCCACGCCCTCCACCCGGCCGAGTACCTGGCGGGCTGCCTCGAAATCTCCCGTGCCTGACCAGCCCGCCGGAGAAACGCTCTGGTTCGCGTTTCGGAACGACCGGCTCCTCGTACTCGAAGACGAGAAAGAAGTGCGCGTCCCGCAGGCCTCCTCTTTAGACGATTTGGGGATCGAGTCGTCCTTCCGCCAGCCCGTCGGGTACCTCGACGGCAGCCCGTGCTGGGCGCTGGAGGTGCCCGAGGAGGCGGAAGCGCCGGACGGGATGGTGTTCCGGGACCTGCGCGCGGTCTTCGCGGCCGTGGACGAGGAGTTCTTCGCGGTAGCCGGGCGGGCCAAGCAGGTCGCAAACTGGCACGCGACGCACCGCTTCTGCGGCCGGTGCGGGGGAGAGACGGAGATCGCCTCCGGCGAGCTGGCGATGCGGTGCACGCGGTGCGGGATGATGCACTACCCGCGGGTCAGCCCGGCCGTGATCGTGCGCGTCAGGCGCGGCGACGAGGTACTCCTGGCCCGTTCGCCCGGTTTTCCGAAGGGAATGCGCAGCGTGCTCGCCGGCTTCGTCGAGCCCGGCGAGTCGATAGAGGAGACGATCCACCGCGAGATACGCGAGGAGGTCGGGTTAGAGGTCGAGAACCTCAGGTACTTCGGCAGCCAGCCGTGGCCCTTCCCGAACTCGCTTATGATCGGCTTCACCGCGGACTACGCCGGCGGAGAGCTGACGCCCGAGCCGGGCGAGATCGAGGACGCCGATTGGTACCGCGCCGACGGGCTACCGGATCTCCCCCCGAAGGTCAGCATCGCCCGCCGCATGATCGACGACTTTGTCGGTCGAGCGCGTGGTTAACGGATGACGCGCACCGGGACGGATTCGACGGCGTCCCAGGTCCGATCCGTGGTAAGAACCTCCGCCCCCAGCCGGCCGGCGAGCGCGAGGCAGGCCCGGTCCGCCAGGGAGAGGCCTAGATCTTTGGTGAGTCCCCGCAGCGAGGCCGCGTCCTCCGCGTCGCGGGTGGTGAAGGGTACCAGGGTGAGCCCCAGGGCCGTAAGGTCCTCGCGCAAATCCCCGGCTTCCACGCCCCGCTCCAGGCTCTTCTGCGCGACCTCGGACCAGTTGACGCTCGAAACGACGGCCCCTTCCAGCAACGGCTCCACGATCTCCGAGCCCGGCTCGTCCTGCAACAAGGCCAGCAAGGCCGAGGCGTCGAGCACGCAGGAGTAGCCGTTGCCGGCGCTCATTCCCGGCGCGCATCTCTCCGACGCTCGGAGATCAATTCGTCAGCGAGGCTCACGCTCTTCTCAACCCCGTCGAACCGTCCCCGCACCCGCGCGAGCACGTCGGCCCGCTTCTCCAGCACGATGCGGCCCTCGATCACCCGCGCCACCAGCGCGTCCCCCGGCCGGATCGAGAGCGAACGCCTGATGCGGGCCGGGATCACAACCCGTCCCTGTGGCCCCACGTTGACCCGTGCCTGCTCTGAAGAACCATCCATCGTAGGACGATTGTGCCACAAAGTATTGCACGTGGCATAATCTCCCGTAACATGGATCGCCGGTACAACATCTCCAGCGGGACGGAATGGGAGCGGGTCGTCGGGTATTCGCGGGCGGTGAGGCGGGGTCCTTTCGTGTACGTCTCCGGGACCACGGCCACCGACGGCAGTGGGGGTTACGTCGGGATCGGTGACGTGCGGGCACAGACGGTGCAGGCGCTGAACAACCTCAAGGTCGCGCTGGAGGCGGCGGGTGCGGAGCTCTCGGACGTGGTGCGGACCAGGATCTTCGTCGTCGACATCGAGAACTGGGAGGCCGTCGGCCGCGCCCACGGCGAGTTCTTCGGGTTCATAAGGCCGGCGACCAGCATGGTCGAGGTCAGCCGCCTCATAGCACCCGAGATCCTCGTCGAGATAGAGGCCGACGCCGTGATCGGCGTCGACCTCGGGGAGTGACGGGGAGAAGTCCCAACCCCGACACGACGGGCCTGATCCTCGAAGGCGTCAGCGGCTCGGGAAAGACCACGGTCCTCAACGCGCTCCTGCGTAGCCGGGAGTACCTGGTCCGCGGCCACCTCTCCTCGATAGTCCTAACCGAACACCACACCCAAAGGGTCCTGGAACCAAAGCAAAAGACAAAAGGACTAACCGTGCAGGATAACGTCGCACTCCTTCGGGTCGGGCGGGAACATCGCGGCCTACTACGCAGACCAACAGGAGCAACTCCTGACCCTGCGCGGAACGTCCTCCCTACCCTCGTTCCTCCTAAACACGTCCGAAAAACAAGCCCACGAGGCAGCGACAGAGATAGCCGCGTTCTGGCTAAGAGCTAACAGCTAAAAGCTAAGGGCCAGAAGCTACCCGATCTCCGACGCGCTACCGGCGGCGTTCTCTAAAGCTTCGAGTGCTGAGGCCTGATCCATGCCGGTGCTGCGGAGGAGGTCGACGGCGGCGGAGCGGACCTGGCCGACGAGGACGCTTATGGCGAGTTCGTGGCGGTCTTCCAGGACTTCGGTCGCCCGCCGGGCGGCGTCGAGGGCGTAGCGGCGGGCGCCTTCGGGGCCGCCGGGCTCGTCCAGGAAGGTGTTCAGGGCTTTGACGGATCGGGAGAGGTCGAGGACGGCGTCGGGCAACTTGTCCGGGATGTTGTCCCCGCGCCTGGTGGCGTTGGCCGCGCCGCGGGCGAGGACGCGGGTGTTTATGACGGCCAGCTCTATGCGGGACCCGGCGCTCGCGTAGAACTCGAGGTGGCGCAGCGACCGGCGGCGGGTGGGGGAGAGCCGAGCGGTCTCGTGGCCGGCCTCCAGCGCCTCGTTGAGGTTCCTGACCCGGTCGTCGATCTCGCGGGCCTGCGTGAGGGCCTTCTGGGCGCGCCCCGGGTCGCCGGTCTTGAGGACGGCGGCTATCTCCAGCAGGAGGGCGGAGAGCTCGTCGAAGACCGGGGCCGCGGCCCGCTCGACCAGGCGCTCGGGGTTCACGGGGAAGAGGTAGCTCACCAGCAGGGCGACCACGCCGCCCGCCAAAGCGTCCAGGACGCGGCTGGGGGAGAAGACGGCATCGGGAGGCTGCAAGACGACCACCAGGATCGCCGAGACCGCCGCCTGGTTCACCAAGATCGTGCCGCCCCCGAAGAAGATAGCGGCCACCATCGCCAACGGGACGACGACCGCGATCTGCAAAGTCCCCGTCCCGATGACCAGCACGAGCAGGTCCGCCACCATCAGCCCCACCGCGACCCCGAAGACGAGCTCGATGGCCCGCCGGGGCCTGCTGCCCAGGGTGATGCCCAGGCATATGACGGCCGCTATGGGCGCGAAAAAGGGCCTCTCGTGCCCGAGCACGATCTGCGCCAGAAAGAACGCGAGGCTGGCCGCCGCCGCCGACTGCGCCACGGCCCAGACGTTCACCCGCAGCCGCGCCACGCCTTCCCCGATGCGCCCCCGGACCCTGGCGACCAAACGTGCTCCTTCCCGGGGTTCGTGACCTGCTGCCCGGGGCCCCATGTTACCCTTTCGGGCTACGCAAGACCCGAACCGGGCCCCGCGCTCCGGCCTTGCTTACCGGGCGTCTGAGGGCGGGTCGTCGCGCACGACGGCCGGGTTGTCTTCGGTCTGGGGG
>CAXTDD010000265.1:0-1338 GCA_964242955.1 uncultured Rubrobacteraceae bacterium
TAGCCGCCGCGGCGTCGGTCGGGGTGGACTCACCGGCTCGGGGGAGGGACGTCCGAGAAGGCGCCCGCCCTGGCGGAGTGCGCCTTGAAGACCCGGCGGGTGCCGATCTCGGGGTTCTCCCGGGGCTCGAAGTGGCCCCGGGCGGTTATCGGCATGCCCTCCAAGCCCGAGTGAGACTTCGGGACCCGCCCGCCTTCTCAGCCGTCTCTCAGGAACGCCGTCTACCATGCCCGCGGGCCTCGGGGTTAGAATGTTGGGACGGGGGTTGGCGAGGTGGAGATGAGACCTGGAACGCGGGTGCTGCTTGTCGAGGACGACCGCTCGATCGCCGGCTTCGTCGAGCCGGAGCTGGAGCGTCTCGGCTTTTGCGTTCGTTGCGCTTACGACGGCCCGTCCGGTCTGGAGGAAGCCGGGCGGTTCGAGCCCGAGATCCTGCTCCTGGACATCATGCTCCCGGGGCTGGACGGGGTTGGCGTACTGAAGGACCTCAGGGGCCGCGGCAGCCGGGTGCCGGTCGTGATGCTCACGGCCCGCGACGCCACGCTGGACAAGGTCCACAGCCTCGACCTCGGCGCCGACGACTACGTGACCAAGCCGTTCGAGATGGACGAGCTCCTGGCCCGGATGCGCGCCCTGCTCAGGCGCGCGGAGGGTTTACCTCCAGGTCGTCCACGCGCGAGGTCGGGCGCGGCGGGCGGGAGATAGAGCTGACCGCCCGCGAGTACGACCTGCTGGAGTTCATGGCCCGCAACCCCAGGCGGGTGCTCTCCAAGGATCTGCTCCTCGGCAAGGTCTGGGGCCAGGAGGGCGGCATCACCACCAACGTCGTCGAGGTCTACGTCGCGTACCTCAGGAAGAAGGTGGACGCGCCCGGAGAGCGGCCCCTGATCCGAACCGTCAGGGGCGCCGGCTACGCGCTGAAAGGAGGGTAGGAAGCCTTTGCCGATCCGGTGGCGCCTCACGCTCTTCATCGCCCTGGTCATCGGCGCGATACTGCTCGCCCTCGGCCTCGCCCTCTTCTTCCTGACCAGGGGGGCACTGCTCTCTAATATCGAGGAGACGGCCCGGAGCCGCGCGGCGGCGGTCGCCCGGACCCTCGAGGCCGGTGAGGACCTGGACGACGAAGACGAGGAGGACCAGATCGCCCTCGACGGGGTAGTCGTGGTCGTGCGCGACGAGGACGGCGCGGTACTCCAGTCGGCGAACCTCCCGGCGAAGGAGCCGGCCGACGGCGGCGTGTGGCGGGAGGCGCTAGATTCCGGGGAGGCCGCCTCGGGGAGGGCCGCGCTTTCGGGGGACGACCCTTTCTACGTCCACGCCGTGGCCGTGGACGTAGAA
>CAXTDD010000265.1:1348-4876 GCA_964242955.1 uncultured Rubrobacteraceae bacterium
GGGGGGGCGGGCGGCGGTTGCGGGGGACGCCCCTTTCAACGCCCAGGCGGGGGCGGGGGCCCCGCCGGAGGGCCCGGCGCGGGTGGTCGAGGCCGGCACGCCTTATGGCCCCGTCGAAGAGACGCTCGGGATCTTCGGGACGGTGCTGGCGATCGCCATCGGCGCGGCCTTCCTACTCTCCATCGGCGGCGCCTACCTGCTGGCCGGGGTGGCCCTGAGGCCCGTCGGGGCGGTGACGGACGCCGCCGAGGCGATGGGCGAGGGCGACCTCTCCAGGAGGTTGCCCGTGGCGAACCCGGGGGATGAGATCGGGCGCCTCGCGACCACCATCAACGGCCTCCTCTCGCGCCTCGAAGCCGCCTTCGCCCGCAGGGAGGAGGCCCTGGAGCGCCAGCGACGCTTCGCCGCCGACGCCAGCCACGAGCTGCGCACGCCGCTGACCGCCATAAGCGGCCACGCCAGGATGCTCGACGAGTGGGCGCTCGAAGAGGACCCCCAGCGGGCAAAACGGAGCGTCGGCGACATCCGCCGTCAGGCCGGCAGGATGCGAACCCTCGTCGAATCCCTCCTGGCCCTCACCCGCGGCGACGAAAACGGGACCCTAAACGTCGGTCGCCACGACCTCGCCGCCGTCGCCGACGAGGCCGTCCGGACGGCCAGGGCCACCGCCGACGGCAAAGTCTCCATCGAACTCGCCCGTCCCGGGCGCGGGGTGGGAGCCGTCTTCGACCGGGACCGCGTCCTCCAGGTCGCGTCCATACTCCTGGACAACGCCGTCAAGTACACGTCCGAAGGCGGGAGCGTCGCGGTGAAGGTGCGGGAGGATGACGGCCTGGTCGCGCTCGCGGTCTCGGACACCGGCATCGGCATCCCGGAGGACCGGCTGCCCCTCGTCTTCGAGCGGTTCTACAGGGCCGACCCGTCGCGGGCCGACGGCGGCGCCGGCCTCGGGCTCCCGATAGCGCGCCAGATCTCCGTCTCCCACGGCGGCGAGATCCTGGCAAAGAGCATCCCCGGCAAGGGCTCGACGTTCACCCTCCTCCTCCCGAAAGAATAGCTTTCAGCTTTCAGCCCGCTCCGGCTCCGCCTCCGCTCTCAGCCTTCAGCTTCTCCGCAATCGGAGCAGCGTGAAGGCGAAGAACCGCCCGGTCAGGCTTGCTACGAAAGAAGCGCATACGGGCATACCGACGCCCTCAAACGACTGGCTGAAAGCTGACCGCTGATAGCTGACAGCTATTCTCTAATGCTCCTCTAAACCCCTTCTCAGCCCCCGCTCAGGTTTCGGCGCCACACTCCATCCCGTAAGCAAACGACGAACGGAGGAGATCGTGGACACAAAGAAACTCGCCGCCGGCGCGGCGGCCGTGGCCGTCCTGACCCTGGGCGGCACCGCAATCGCGTACGCCGCCGATGACCGGCGGGCCACGGGGCCCGAGGCCGAGGAGGCGAAGAGCGCGGCGCTCGACAGCACCAACGGGGGCCGCGTGACCGACACCGAGGTCGGCGACGAAGAGGGCTACTACGAGATCGAGGTAACCCGCGACGACGGCAGCCAGGTCGACGTCCACCTCGACCGCGACCTCAAGGTCCTCGGCACCTCGGCAGATCACGACAGCCCCGACGACGAAGACGGTCCCAACGACGACGATGACGGCTCCGAAGACGAGAACGAGCCCGACGACGACTGACCCCACCGGCGGAACCTGAGCGAAGGAGAACGACGTGCGCCGTCGCCAAGTATCCTCAACCCAACTACCCTGGCCGAAACGCCCGCTAGCCACGGCCCTGCTCGGCATCTGCCTGTCGGCGACGCTCGCAACCGGCGCTTGCGGGGCCGATGCAACAGCGACGCGGGGAAAAGACGAGGGCCCCGACATCTCTACGACGGCGGCCGGCCTGCCCCAGGGGAGCGAGGCCGTAAAGCTCGACCCGGCCGACTTCACGATCGACATAGACAACCCCTACTGGCCGATGGCCCCTGGCAACAGGTGGGTCTACAGCGAGACGGACACCGTCGGCGGCAACGAGAAAGTCGTCGTCGAGGTCACCGACGAGACGAAGACGATCTCCAACGGCATCGAAGCCCGCGTCATCCGTGACACCGCCACCGAGGATGGCGTGCCGGTCGAGATCACGGACGACTGGTACGCCCAGGACAAGACGGGCAACATCTGGTACCTCGGCGAGTACGTCACCAACTACGAGAACGGCAAGGTCGTAGACCACGCCGGTTCTTTCGAGGCCGGCGTAGACGGGGCGCAGCCCGGCATCGTCATGCCCGCCAACCCCGAGCCGGGTATGACCTACCGCCAGGAGTACTACAAAGGCGAGGCCGAGGACGAGGGCGCGATCATCACCGTCGGCGAGGAGCAAGTCCAGGTCCCCTACGGCTTCTTCGACGAGGACGTCCTGATGACCCGCGACCTGGTCCCAACGGAGCCGAAGGTCCAGGAGCTGAAGTTCTACGCCCCGAACGTCGGCCCGCTGCTGAGCGTCCACACAGACGGCGCCGGCGGCCGTGCGGTGTTGGTCGATTACTCCAGAGGCGGTTAGCCGGCAGCCGGGGCCCTGTGTCCCCGATACGGAGGGCGGGCAGTCGCAAGAACGCGACTCCCCGCCCTCGAACTCGTCGGGTTCTCCTTGTTTTTGCGTATGAGAGATCCCTAACCCTCCTGTAATGACCGCCTAATGTCCGACCGGCATCATAGGGTTCGTAAGGCAGACCAGGACAACGAGCCCAGGAGGCAAAGAAGATGGCGAAGTTCACCCAGATGGCCCCGGCCCAGACCAGCGCCCGGGACGGCAGCAAGAGCGACAACTCCGGCGGTGGCAGGCGTCGTCGGCGCAGGCGCCGCAACCGCAGGCGTCGTCGCAACACCTAAGCACCAAAGAATTTTGGACGAGGCGGCCCCTTCGGGGGCCGCTTTCTCGTTCGTTGGGTTCTGACGCTTGCGTGCCGCTATCCTGGCAAGATCATCCATCTTGGACGACAGTACGCCCAGGAGGTTCGATATGGCCGAGAAGCAACGGACAGAGATATGACGCCGGGCTCTTGGAGGAGCTTCGGCGAGTCGCCAGAGAGCAGGACCGACGCGAAGACGAGGTCTTGGAAGAGGCCATCAGACGCTACCTGATCTCCGACGCCAGGCGTTCCAAGAACCTCGCCGACCTCTTCGAGCGCATCGACCGCGGCCAGAAAGAGAGAGGGGTCGAGCCCCTGTCCGACGAAGAAGCGCTGGGACTGGCGAACGACGAGTTGCACGCCTGGAGGGACGAGCAGGCCCGGGAGCTTCCGTAAGGGTCGTATTAGATCCTGGCGTCCTGATCTCCGGGGCGATCTCTTCCAGGACGGCGCCGAGGGAAATCCTGGTCGCGTGGCACGCGGGGAGAATACCTGGCCGCTCTGGCCCTCTCCGAGAGTGCCGACTTCCTGGTCTCCGGCGACCCTCACATGCTCGACCTCGAACAAATCTCCACGTCGGATCTCGTCACCCAAGTTCGCATCCTCACCCCGAGAGAGTTCCTCGA
>CAXTDD010000266.1:0-1133 GCA_964242955.1 uncultured Rubrobacteraceae bacterium
ACCTCTATGCAGACCATGACCATCGCCTCCTCCTGGGTCGGGTTGACCTTGCCCGGCATGATCGAGGAGCCCGGCTCGTTGGCGGGCAACTCCAGCTCGTGCAGGCCAGCCCTGGGCCCGGAGCCCAGCCACCTGATGTCGTTGGCGATCTTCATGAGCGAGACGGCCAGCGCCCGGAGCGCGGCGCTGGTGGCCACCATGGCGTCCAGCGACCCTTGGGCGGCAAACTTGTTGGGCGCCGTCACGAACGGGTGCCCCGTCAGCCTCGCTATCTCCCGGGCGACCTTCTCCCCGAAGCCCGGCAGGGTGTTGATGCCGGTGCCCACGGCCGTGCCACCGGCGGCGAGTTTGTGAAGGCCTTCTATCGAGGCCTCCACCCTCTCCAGGTCGTCGCCTATCTGGGCGGCGTAGCCGGACCACTCCTGGCCTACGGTCAGGGGTGTGGCGTCCTGCAGGTGGGTGCGCCCTATCTTGACGACGTCGACCCACCCGGCGGCCTTCCTCTCTATGGCCTCTTGCAAATCTTTGACCTTCGGGATCAGATGCCCGGAGAGCTCGAGGACGGTCGCCACGTGCATGGCGGTCGGGAAGGTGTCGTTGGAGGACTGGCTCATGTTGACGTCGTCGTTGGGGTGGACGGGCTCCTTGGTGCCCAAGGTGCCGCCCGAGAGCTGTATCGCCCTGTTGGAGATGACCTCGTTCAGGTTCATGTTCGACTGGGTGCCGCTGCCGGTCTGCCACACGAAGAGCGGGAACTCGTCGTCGAGCCTGCCTTCTATGACCTCGTCGGCGGCCTTCACTATGAGGTCGGCCTTCTCCTTCGCGAGGTTTCCGGAGTCGCGGTTGACGCGGGCCGCGGCCTTCTTGACGTAACCGTAGGCGCGGTATACGGCTACGGGCATGTGGTCGGCGCCGATGGAGAAGTGCTCGAGCGATCGCTGGGTTTGGGAGCCCCACAGCCTCTCGGCGGGGACCTTCACCTGGCCCATCGAATCGCTCTCGACCCTGAACTTCCCGTCCTCGATGAGGTCGCCGTCCTCGTGCTCGCCCGACGGAAGCTCTATGTCCGTCATCACGTAGGAGCCGGGGTCTACGGCCTTGTGCGCGGCCCCGGTCTCTTTGGCGTCGGGGCC
>CAXTDD010000266.1:1233-4875 GCA_964242955.1 uncultured Rubrobacteraceae bacterium
GCCTTTCGCGTTCGCGGGGGCCAAGATCTACTCGCCCCCCGCCTCCGTGGGCCCGTACACGGGCTCCCACATGGCGTCCTGCACCTGCTGGACGGGGTCGGCGAGCTCTTCTTGGGCCACCCCTTCTCCCGCGGCGGCCTTAGCGACCGCTACGGCTATGGTCGCGGAGGATGCCCTGAGGTTCGTCACGTTCGGCAGGAGCGCGGCCCCGGGCTCCGTGCCGTCCACGAGGCCGGCCACGGCGTCGGCGGCGGTCGCGATCATCTTGTCCGTCACGCGGCTCGCCCGGCTCGCGATCACGCCGAGCCCGAGCCCCGGGTAGAGCAGCGCGTTGTTGGCCTGGCCTATGGCGTAGGAGTTGCCCCCATACTCCACCGGGTCGTAGGGCAGCCCGGTGGCGACGAGCGCCTTACCGTCGGTCCACCGGATCAGATCGCTCGGGATGGCCTCCGTCTTCTCGGTGGGGTTCGAGAGGGGAAAGATTATGGGGCGCCCGGCGTGCCTGGCCATCTCCTTGACGACCTCCTCGGTGAACGCGCCGCGGGCGGTGGAGGTGCCGATCAAGACCGTGGGCTTGACCTGTTTGATGGTCTCCAGCAGGCCTATGCCGTCTTTGCCCCTCTCCCAGCCCTTAACCTCGTCGGCAGGGCGGGCGTAGGGTTTTTGGAAGTCGCGCAGGTCGTCCATGTCGTCGGTGAGGAGGCCCTGGACGTCCACGCACCAGAACCTGCGGTGGGCGTCCTCCTCGGGGACGCCCTCGAGCTGGATGGTGGCCCGGATCTGGTCCGCGTTGCCTATGCCGGCCGTGCCGGCCCCGAATATGACGACGCGGTTCTCGGCCAGGGAAACCCCCGTGATCTTGAGGGCGGAGATCAAGGCGGCGAGCGTGATCGCGCCGGTCCCCTGCACGTCGTCGTTGAAGGTGCGCGTCTTGGGGCGGTAGGTCTCCAGGATCTTGCGGGCGTTGGAGATCCCGAAGTCCTCCCAGTGGAGCATCGCCTTCGGGAACAGTTCCGTCGCCACCCTGACGTACTCGGCCACGAAGTCGTCGTACCTGGTCCCCCAGACGCGGCTGTGGCGGTTGCCGGCGTAGAGTGAGTCGTTCAGCAGGCTTTCGTTGTTCGTGCCCGCGTCGAGGATCACCGGGATGGTGCGCCCCGGGTGTATGCCCGCCGCGGCGGTGTAGACGGCGAGCTTGCCCACGGAGATGTCCATCCCCCCGACCCCCCAGTCGCCTATGCCCAAAATCTCCGCGGCGTCGGAGGCGACGATGAGGTCCACCTCGTCTCCCCCGAGCCCGAAGTTCTTGAACGACTCCTCGATCTGCTCCGGGTGGTCCACCGATAGGTATACGCCTCGTGGCCTGCGGTACTCGTGGCTATACCCCTCTATCGCCTTGCCGACGGTCGGGTCGTAGACGACGGGGAGCATCTCGGGGAGGTGGTCGGCCATCAGCCTGTAGAAGAGGACCTCGTTGCGGTCCTGCAGCGCCGTCATGTAGACGTTCTTGGCGAGGTCGTCGGGCTGCTTGGAGTACTGCTCGTAGGCCCTCTTGGCCTGCTGGTCCAGGGTCGACACCCCGGCCGGCAAGAGGCCCGTCAGGCCCAGCCTCTCGCGCTCCTCCTCCGTGAAGGCCGTACCTTTGTTGGACAGGGGACGCCGGAGTGCTTCTCTTCCTAACAAGGTGTCTCCCTCGTCCGTGTGTCGGGAACGCTCCATGCCGGATCCACCGGTTCTCCGCTAGGAACAGTCGTCCCCCCAAGCTTTGCTACCTGACGTACAACCATGCCGCAGGTTAGCAGCGGGGCGTGGCAGGAGCGTGGCAGGAGCGTGACGGGAGCGTGACGAAGAGATTCCGTACGATGCCGGGGATGCGCGAGTTTCGGCACGCTCACGCTCGGCCCGAACGGTAGCGCGACGGCGAGGAGGCTTTGGAAGCGCCGCCGGTAGACCACGGCCGACGGAACCCGGGTATCGCGTGCGCCTCCCTTTCAGCCTAATGTTTTAGATGCACCGGCCAGATGCCGAAGGCGATTATCCGGGCCGGAATGTTGCGCACCGCCCGCAGGCGAAGCAGGGCCCTCACGGGCGCGGGCGGTGAGGGCAGCCCGCCCGAGTCGACGGCCTGCACCGCCACCCGCCGGTGGGCTAAGGATTGGAGCCGCTGGATGATCCGGGTGGGTAGCTCGCGCCGGCGCTGGACCGCCCTCAGGTGGCGTACCCCCGGCCCGCCACCTCGCAGCGGTTCGGTCAGCGCGTTCGCGGCGGCCACGGCGTCCTGGATGGCGAGGTTGATGCCGACCCCCCCGGCCGGGGACATCGCGTGGGCGGCGTCGCCGATGCACAACAGGCCCGGCCTGTACCAGCGCCTCAGGCGGTTTACCTGGATGGACAGGAGCTTCACCTGCTCCCAGTCCCGTATCTCGCCTGCGGTACGGTCGGCGAACTCCGGCACCGCCTCGTGTAGGGACCGCCGGAACGATTCGAGGCCGGCTTCGCGCAGCCGCCGGTCGGCGCCCTTGGGGAGCACGTAGCCGAGCTGCCAGTAGTCGCCCTGGTTTATGAGGATGAGGAACTTGCCGGCGCCGATGTAACCGCCGTAGTCGGGGTCGCCTTCCCGTCGCGAAAGCCGGAACCACAGCACGTCTATGGGCGCGCCGATGTCGGTCACCTCCAGGCCGGACTGCTCGCGCACCCGGGAGTCCCTCCCGTCCGCGGCCACCGTTAGGGTCGCCCGCACCTCGTGCGCGCCGTCGGGCGCCTCGTAGCGCACCCCGCGCACCGCGCCGTCCTCCTCGATAAGCTCCTCGACCTCCGCGTTCATCTCCAGGCGGAAGTTCGGGTAGCGCTTCGCCTCGTCCGTGACGAAATTGAGGAAGTCCCACTGGGGCATGAACGCGAAGTAGGGGAAGCGCGTGTTGAGGCTACCGAAGTCGGCCATGGTGACGATGCCCTGCGGCGTCCGGAACCGCAACCTGGGCACCTCGGAGTGTTCGAGGCGGAGCAGCTCGTCCGCGAGGCCGAGCTCGTCCATGATCTCCATCGTCGAGGGGTGGATGGTGTTGCCGCGGAAGTCCCGCAGAAAGTCGCCGTGCTTCTCCAGCACGAGCACGTCCACGCCCTTGCGCGCGAGCAGCAGACCCAGCATGGCGCCCGCCGGGCCGCCGCCCACGATCGCGCAGGTCGTACTCCGCGGGTCGGGTCGGGTTTCGTCAGTCGATCGTGTTTCGGCTATCGATGCGTCGGTTTCGTGCGTGTTCATTGCCAAACCTTTCGTCTCGGTTGGACCATCATCGGGCCGGTGCGATCGCCGCCTTCAGGGTGTCCCGCAGGGGCGTCGGCGGTCGGCCGATCAGGCGCCCGAGCGTCGGGTCGACGTTGGCGAACTCGCCCTGTCGGCTCGCCGCGAACAGGCCCAGGACCATGTCCGCCGCAGACTCGGGGACGCCCCGAGCGACTAGGTTGGCCCGATGCTCGGCGTCGGACACGACCACCCGCCGGATCCGGCGCCCCGCAAGCTCCGAGGCTATCGCCGCGATGCCGTCCAGGTCGACCGCCTCGGGGCCCGTCAGGTCGGGCGTCACGCCGTCGAGGCCCTCCTCCTCGGTCAGGGCGATCGCCGCCGCCTCGGCCAGGTCGGCG
>CAXTDD010000267.1:0-4859 GCA_964242955.1 uncultured Rubrobacteraceae bacterium
GGCCAGCCTCGTTGCGCAGCAACACGCGGGCCTCGCCGGCATCCCGAACGGCCGCGTCGAACGCCACGGGCTCGGAGACCTCCGGCACGCGCAGCCTGAGCGATTGGCGGGCCGCGGCCTCGGCCACCCGGCGCCACCGGCCGACCTTGCCCTCGCGCGGGTTGACCACCCCGCGCTCCGCGAGCAGCGGCACGATGCCCGTCGCCCCGACCTCTACCGCCTTCTCAACGACGAGGTCCATCCTTCCGCCCTTGGGCACGGCCTGGTACAGCGTGACCTCGACGTCTTCGGTGGCCGGTTCGAGCTCCTCGACGACGGTTGCGGTGTGGTCCCCGCCGAGCTCGGCGAGCAGCAGCCGTCCCGTCGTGCCGGCGCCCACGCCGCCGTCGCCTTTGCGGCCCCTGAGGACCTTGAAGACGTGGGCGGCCTCGTTCTCGGGCAGTTCGAGCCCCTCACCAACATCGGGGGCGGCCCGGCCAAAGATGCGCGTGATCGGTGTGCGCGTAACGTCCCCCTACCTGAAGACGCCCCTGAGGCGGTCGAAGAACGAGCCCCCGCCGCCGTTGTACGTCTCCTCGCCGCTCGTCTCCTCGAACCTCTCCAGAAGCTCCCGCTGCTCGGCCGTGAGCCGCGTCGGCACCATCACGTCCACCAGCACCTTGAGGTCACCGCGCCCCCGACCCCGGATGCGCGGCATCCCCTCGCCCCTGAGCTTCAAGGTGGCCCCCGGCTGCGTCCCGGCCTCGACCTTCACCAGATTTGGCCCGTCGAGCGTCGGTACCTCTACTTCCGTGCCGAGGGCGGCACCTACGAAGCTGACCTGGAGGCGGTGGATCAGGTCTTCCCCGTCCCGCACGAGCTCGGGGTCCTCCGCAACGTTTATTCTCACGTACAGGTCCCCTGGAGCGCCGCCGGGCTCGCCGGCGTGGCCGGCGCCGGAGACGCGCAGGCGCATCCCGCTCTCTACACCCTGGGGGATACGCATCCGGCGGGTCTGCAGATCGGAGACGCGTCCGCCGCCCCGGCAGTTGTCACAGGTGACGTCGACGATCCTGCCCCGTCCGCCGCACGCCGAGCACGCCTGCGTGCTGACCATCTGCCCGAGGATGCTCTCGCGCACGGTCCGCACCGCGCCCGCCCCACCGCACGTCCCGCACATGTGCGACTCGGTGCCGCCCACGCCGTCGCAGACCTCGCAGTTCTTGACGATCTGGACGTTCACCTCGCGGTCGGCGCCGTAGGCGGCCTCCCTGAGCGAGACCTCTACCTCGACCTCGGCGTCAGCGCCCCGGCTGGGGGCCCTGGAGGTTTGGCCGCCGAAGAACGAGCCGCCGAAGCCGTCGCCGAAGAACGCCTCGAAGATGTCCTGGACGCCGCCGAAAGGGTCTCCCCCGCCGGGGTAGCCGTTGCCGCCGCGGGGAACCTGGTGGCCGTAGGTGTCGTAGGCGCGGCGGGCTTCGGCGTTCGAGAGAACCTCGTAGGCTTCGGTCAGCTCCTTGAAGCGCTCCTCGGCGCCGGTGTCGTTCGGGTTCGCGTCCGGGTGGTGAGAGCGGGCGAGGCGGCGGTAGGACTTTTTGATCTCCGTCTCGGAGGCTTCCTTGGACACGCCCAGCACTTCGTAGTAATCGCGCTTGGTCGGCAAACCTAAAACCCGTCGCTCAGGCGGAGGGTGAGGGTTTCTGCGGCGGAGCGGACCGTGGCGATCGCCGAGTCGTAGTCCATGCGTTTCGGCCCGATCAGGCTCACCACCCCGTACGGTTTCTCGTGCTGGCCGTACGCGGCGGCCACGAAGCTCGTCCCAACGAGGTTGTACACAGCGTTCTCGGCACCGATAGATACGACCACGCCGCTGCTGGAGACCGAGCGGCGCAGGGCGTCGCCCATCAGGCCGAGCAGCCAGCGCCGGCGCTCGAAGACCTCGACGACCGCGGCGAGGCTCGCCGGGTCCATCTCGTCCAGCCGGGCCAGCAGGGTAGAGGCCCCCCGCACGAAGACGCCGCGCTCGGTGACGCGCCCGAGGCCCTCGACGGCCTGCAGCACCGCCTCCACGACGAGCGGGTTGTGGTCAGAGAGGGCCATGCGGGCGGCCTTGGCGAGCTCCAGGTCCCCGCCGGCCGGGCGGCCCCCGATCCAGGAGTTCAGCGCGGAGAACATCTCGCGCAACTCGCCCTCCTCCACGGGCCGCGGCAGGACGACGGTCGTGCTCGAAGAGGCCCCGCTGCCCATCGAGACGACCAGGAGTAGGGCTCCTCCGGGGAGCGCCACGTAGTCCGCCCTGGAGAGCGAGTCGCCCAAAGCGCCCGGCCCCGCAACCACGGCGAGCAGCCGGGTAACCTCGCTCATGTCCTCAGAGACGCCGTTTAGCAGCTCGTCCAGGTTTCCGAACCCGGGCCGCGTCACGAACGAGACGGCCTCCTCGTCGGGATCGGCCGACATCAAAGCGTCCACGTAGTAACGGTAGCCCGCGTCGGTCGGGACGCGCCCGGCCGAGGTGTGCGGGTGGGTCAGGAGGCCCTCGGATTCGAGGTGGGCGAGCTCGGCCCTGATGGTCGAACTACTCGCGTCCACCTCGTCGGCCAAAGCCTGGCTGCCCACGGGCAGACCCGTGGAGATGTACAGCTCCAACGTCTTGAGGAGAATTTCCCTCTGCCTGTTAGTGATTTCGGGGTGCCTCATAACGGGAGAAATTCTAACACGGGCGTGCCCCTGTCCCAGGGGAGCTTTTAGCCTTTAGCGGCTAGCCATTAGCCGCTAGCTACCTGCTCTCGCTCGGCAGAGGTCGCGGATTGAAAGGTCGGATGACTGGATGCGACGCTTCGTAGGCCCTGAGCGACAACTGGTTCGCTCTCCGCGCATCATCGGCGACAAGTTTTTGGCTAACTGCTAATAGCTAATGGCTAACTGCTCTAGATGCGTAGCGCGGCGAGGAAAGCCTCCTGCGGTATCTCCACGCTGCCGACCTGCTTCATGCGGCTCTTGACCTTCTTCTGCTGCTCGAGGAGCTTGCGCTTGCGGGAGATGTCGCCGCCGTAGCACTTGGCCGTTACGTCCTTGCGGTAGGCGCGCACCGTCTCGCGGGCGATGATGCGGCGCCCGACGGCCGCCTGGACCGGCACCTCGAAGTTCTGGCGCGGGATCAGCTCCTTGAGCTTCTCGACCAGCGCGCGTCCGCGGTGGTAGGCCTTGTCGCGGTGGACGATGATCGAGAGCGCCTCGACCGGATCTCCGGAGACCAGCACCTCGACCTTGACGAGGTCCGCCGGCTCGTAGCCCAGGCGGTCGTAGTCGTAGGAGGCGTAGCCCTTGGTGCGGCTCTTGAGGGCGTCGAAGAAGTCCGTGATGACCTCGCCGAGCGGCATGTCGTAGGTGAGCTGGACCCTGCGGGGCGAGAGGTACTCCATCCCGACGGAGGTGCCGCGCTTCTCGTGACAGAGGCCCATGACGGCGCCGACATGCTCTTTGGGGCAGATGATGGTGGCCCTGACCATGGGCTCCCGGATCTCGTCGAAGTCCTCGGGCAAGTCGCTCGGGTTGGTAACCTCCACCGTCTCGCCGTCTGTCTCGACGTCGTACTTTACGCTCGGAGACGAGGCTATGAGGTCGAGGCCGAACTCCCGCTCCAGCCTCTCCTGCACGATCTCCATGTGCAAGAGTCCCAGGAAACCGGACCTGAAGCCGAAACCCATCCTGGAATTCTCCGGCTCGTAGAAGAGGGAGGCATCGTTGAGCTGGAGCTTGGAGAGCGCGTCGCGCAGCCGTTCGAACTCGTCGCCTTCCGTGGGATACAAGCCGCAGAAGACGGTCGGGAGGACCTCGGCGTAGCCGGGGAGCGGTTCGGTGGCGGGGTCTTTGGTCTTGGTCACGGTGTCACCCACGCGGAGGGCGTCGATGTCTTTGAGGCCGGCGATCACGTAACCGACCTCGCCGGGCCTGAGCGTCGGGAGCGCGGTCGGCTTGGGCGCGTAACAGCCCACCTCCAGAAGCTCGAACTCCTCCTCCGTGCCCATGGCCTGGACGATGTCGCCCTTGCTGAGCTCGCCGTCGAAGAGGCGGGCGAGGGAGATAACACCCCGGTAGGGGTCGTAGTAGGAGTCGAAGACCATGGCCCGGGTCTGCTCGCCGCTCGTGGTGGGCGGCGGGACGCGGTCCACGACGGTGTCGAGCACGTCGAGCACGCCCTCGCCAGTCTTGGCGGAGATCTTGAGTATCTCATCCTCGCCCACCCCGAGGAGATCGACGAGCTCGGCGGTGGCGGCCGGCACGTCGGCGACGGGTAGGTCTATCTTGTTGAGGACGGGGATGATCTCCAGGTCCTGCTCCATCGCGAGGTACAGGTTCGCGAGCGTCTGGGCCTGGATGCCCTGGCTCGCGTCCACGACCAGGAGCGCGCCTTCGCAGGCGGCGATGGCCCGCGAGACCTCGTAGGCGAAGTCCACGTGGCCGGGGGTGTCGATGAGGTTGAGCATCCAGTCGCCGTCGTCGCGTTTGTGGAGGAGGCGGACGGCCTGGGCCTTGATGGTGATGCCACGCTCGCGTTCGAGCTCCATGGTGTCCAGGATCTGGTCCATCCGCTCCCTCTCGGGGACGGCCTCGGTGAGATCCAGCAGCCTGTCGGCGAGGGTGCTCTTGCCGTGGTCGATGTGCGCGATTATGCAGAAATTGCGGGTTCGTTCGATGTTTTTCACCGGCAGAGTTTACCACCCAATATTGGCCGTCTCTCGTGGCTGGTCCGCCCCGATTGTCCCCTTGCTGCGCGTGTGTTACATTCTCACGGTTAAGCTAGTTTTCATACGGAGGAGTAGCGTGCCCGCACCATCCAAGCGCGACAAGCAGAGCGTCAAGCGTTTCGAGCAGAAGCG